>DASTWV010000043.1 GCA_035765775.1 Actinomycetota bacterium
TATGGCCCGACCGGGGTGGAGCGGGCCGGGACTGGCCTGCCGCCGCATACCTGGTGGCGTGGTACAGCCAGGGGATGTACTGCTCCGCCAACTATGGCCCGACCGGCGTGGAGCGGGCCGGGACTGGCCTGCCGCCGCATACCTGGTGGCGTGGTACAGCCAGGGGATGTACTGCTCCGCCAACTATGGCCGGACCGGCGTGGAGCGGGCCTGCGGCCGGGCTCGGGACCCGGTAGCCGAACCGCCCCACCTCAGTCCGAGATGACGACGGGCGTGCCCAGGGGCACGTTGTTCATCAGCACCGAGAAGTCGTTGCCGGTCATCCGCACGCAGCCGTTCGACGCCCGCTTGCCCATCACCGATGCGTCGGTCCACCCGTGGATGCCCGTACGGCCCCCGCCCGGCCAGTTGACCAGCACCGGCGAGAAGGCCGACAAGGCAAAGATCCCCACGGCGTAGGGGTACTGGTTCCAGTGCTGGGTGGCCCAGACGAAGAAGCTGCCGTTGGGCGTCGGCGTCGCCGGCACCCCGACCGCCACGGTGAAGGAGTTCTGCAGCTGGCCGTTCTCGTACAGGTTGAGCTTGAACTGGCTCTGCGAAACCGTGATGTACCACGGGTCCGAGCGGGTGGTCACGTCGGAGGCCCGGATCCAGCCCGTAGTCCCGTTCGGGCGAACGGGTACCTCCACCTGGTACCAACCGGGCTGCGAGCTGAGGACCAGGAAGGCCTCCCGCTGGCCCTCGACGTTGTAGCCGCTGACGCTCATGTTCGAGGAGCCCCCGGCGCTGCCGAAGATCGGCACCGAGTTCACGGCGGCATCCGCCACCAGGGAAGTGGCCGGGATCCCGGGCACGGTGGCGGGCGCTGCGGGAGCGGCGGCCGGGGTGCCGACTACCGGGGCGGGGGGCGCCGGGGACGGGTTGAGCCCGCCCAGGAGGCCCGAGGCGAGCCCGGACAGGTCGGGGACCGGGATCGAGATGGGCGGCAGGCCGCCGAGCTGGATCGGCCCGATGTCTGCGGTCGAGGCCTGCCCGGTGGAGGCGGCAGCCAGGGTGGAGCTCCCGTGCGGCGCCGGCCCCTGGTGGGTGGCCGCAACCCCGATGCCGGCGCCCACCAGGGCGATGGCGAGGAACAGGGCCACGGCCAGGCGGATCTCGGGCCGGAGCGACTTGCCCCCGGAGCGCACCGCCAGGCTGAGGGCACCGAGGACCGGGCCGACATCAGCCAGTGTCCTGGCGGACGGCCGGGGAGCTGAGGAGGGCGGCGTCCAACTCGAGCCTGCGGGGGTGGGCCGGGTCGCACCGGGACGGGTCGAACTGAGACGGGTCGAACTGAGACGGGCCGAACTGAGACGGGCCGAACTGGGACGGGCCGCGGGCACCGATGCGCCGGGGCGGACACCAGGCCCGCTGGAGGGGGGTTGCCAGGTGGCCGGGGGCGCGCTCTTACGGAGCCCCCCAAGCCCCTGTCCCCGAATCACCAGTAGATTTTACCCAACGCGGGGCTTTGTCGTCAAAACGATGTCGACAGAGTGTCCTGCTTTGATCCGTTCGAGGCGATTTCTGCCAGGCTCCGGTCAGCCAGCACCCAGCACGTGCCCACGTCCTCCCCAGCGACCCCGCGGGGCTCGCAGCGCTACGCCGCCCCCGCACAGTGGCGGTTCACCAGGGCCACGAGGGCGTCGGGGCGGATGGGCTTGGTGATGTAGTCGTCCATCCCCGCCTGCAGGCAGCGCTCCCGATCGCCCGACATCGCTGAGGCGGTGATGGCCACGATCGGCGTGTGGTGGCCCGAGCCCTCGAACTGGCGGATCTGGGCGGTGGCCTCCAGCCCGTCCACCATGGGCATGAGCACGTCCATGAGGATGAGGTCGTAGTCCTGGTGGCGCACGGCGTCGACCGCTTCCGATCCCCCCGTGGCCAGGTCCACGGCGAAGCCCCGGGCTTCGAGGACCGCCCGGGCCACGAGTTGATTGACCGCCGAGTCGTCCACGACCAGGACCCGGCTGTTGGCTGGACCGGCCAGCTGGGAATCCCGCTGCGGGGAAGGCTCGGGAACCGCGCCGCCCGAACTGGCAGGCTCATCGAGGCCGGCCGCAGTCCGGACCGCAGCCAGGGACCGCACGGGCGCCGGGACCGCAATGGCCAGGGGCACGTCGAACCAGAAGGCGCTGCCCTTGCCCGGCTGGCTGCGGTAGTCGAGGGTGCCGCCCATCAGCTCGACCAGCTGGCGGCAGATGGCCAGGCCCAGGCCCGTCCCGCCGAAGCGCCGGGTGGTGGAGGCGTCGGCCTGGGTGAAGGGGTCGAGGAGGTAGCGGCGGGCCGCCGGGTCGATGCCGATGCCCGAGTCCACCACTTCGAAGCGGATCCGGCCCGGCGCGCTCGGGCGGACCTTGATCAGGACCCCGCCCGAGTCGGTGAACTTCACCGCGTTGCCGGTCAGGTTGGTGAGGACCTGGCGGAGCCGGCCCGGGTCGCCGAGCGCAGTGCGGACCATGGTGACGGGGGCGTCGTAGTCGAGGGTCAGGCCCTTGTCGCGGGCCGCGGGCCCGAGGAGGCTGACCACGCCCTCCACCACCGACAGCAGGTCGAATTCCACCGACTCCAGCTCCAGCCGGCCGGCCTCGACCTTGGAGAAATCGAGGATGTCGTTGATCAGCTGCAGCAGGCCCTCGCCCGATTCCCGCAGCGCCACCAGGTACCGGCGCTGCAGGGCGTCGACGTCGGTCTGCAGCAGGAGGTGGGTCAGCCCCAGGACACCGTTCATCGGGGTGCGGATCTCGTGGCTCATCGTCGCCAGGAAGCGGGACTTGAGCCGGGAGGTCTCCAGGGCGGCGTCCCGGGCCGCCCGGATGGCCTCCTCCTTGGCCCGCAGGGCCTCCTCGACCCGCTTGCGGTCGGAGATGTCCCGGATCGCAGCGATCACCCAGAGGCCGTCGTCGGTGCCCACCAGGCTGAGGGTGACCTCGACGGGGATCTCGGTGCCGTCCGGCCGGACCACGGCCATCTCCACCGGGGTCTCCATCTGACGGAGCTCCGGGTCGGCCAGGGACCGGGGAAGGCCGCCGGCGTCCTCCCGGAGGAGGCCCTCCGCCGGGCGCCCGGTCATCTGCGACCGGGGCCGGCCGAACAGGCGCTCGGCGTGGGCGTTGGCGAAGCGGACGACGCCTTGGCGGTCGACACCCAGCATCGGGTCGGGCAGGCCGGCGAGGAAGCGTTCGAAGCGCAACTCGACGGTGTCGGCGATCAGGCGCTCGATGAGCGCGTCGCCCGGGCGGTCGGTGGCCGAGAGCGGGCGGGCGGCTGGGGTGAGCGGCCCACCGGGCAGCATGCCCGGGGCCTGCGGAGTGCCGAATGCCATGCCGTCCTCCGGGAGGAACTCCGGCTTACTCGTCCGAGCGCACCGAGCGCAGGGCGACCGACAGCCCGGGGGGATCGGAGGGCTGCAGGCGGCGCTCCGCCTCCAGGGCAGTCTCGGCCAGCCCCAGGGTCGGGTTCATGACGTTGTCGAAGCGTTCCATCACGACGGCGATGCGCTCCAGCTTGTTCAGCAGCTCGACGAAATACGCTTCCAGCTTGGCGTAGTCCACGGCCAGCTCCGGCATCGTCTGCATCACGCGGTCTCCCGTCGCTCGCCGGGGGTGACCCCCAGATTGGCAGCAAATTGCTACCCCGAGTGTTCGCCCGCAGGGCGACAAATTCAATGGCCCGATCGGGCCATTTCTTGACTAGTCAACACCGGGTCTCCGGGGTCCCGCGGGGGTACCGGGACAGGTCAGCGCGGGCCTGCCGAATGCTCACGCCGCGGTCAGCGGTGCGCCTCCAGGCACACGCAGCCCCGGGGGCCGACCAGTGCCCCGTGCGGGGTCCCGGCCGGCAGGTCCAGACGGTCGCCCGCCTGCAGCGTGACGTCTTCGCCCGCCACCTGGAAGGCGATGCTCCCCTGGGCGCAGATCAGGACCTTGTCGAAGCTGTGGGTGTGGACTGCGTAGCGGTCCCCCGGCCCGTTGGACCAGGCGTACGGCGACAGGCCCTCGGTGGCGAAGACGGCCCGCACCGAGGCCTCGGTCGGGGCTTCGGGCTGCCCCCAGCGCGTGACGGACAGCGGCATGCCGGATTCCTACCCACCCGAGGTCGAGGTCGTCGAGGTCGAGGTGGCCGGGGTGGCGGTCAGCGTGGCAAGGATGGACTTGGCGGTGGGATCGGTCGGCGAGTTGCTGAGCGCCTCGGTGGCTGCCGCCTTGGCCCTCGTGGTGTTGCCCAGGCTGAGGTAGACCTGCGCCAGCTCGTCGAGCTGGGTGGTCTGGTCGGGCCGCTCGGTCACCGCGGTCTGCAGCTCCTGGGCCGTGCGCTGGAGCAGCGAGCGGTTGGTGGGCTCGGCGTTGGCCCAGGCGTTCAGCATGTTGGCGTACTGCTCGTGGATCTGGTAGTCGGTCGGGTCGATGGCCTGCGCCTTGCCCCACCAGGTGTCGGCCAGGGGGAACTTGGTCGGGTCGCCGGCCCCCCAGCTGGTGTACACCCGGGCGAGGTTCATCACGTAGAACACGTTCTCGGGCTGCAGGTTCAGCGCCGCCCGGTAGCGCCCGAGGGACAGGTTGAACCACTTGGTCGCCGTCTTCGGGTCGGAGTTCAGCGCCGAGTCCCCGGCGCTCTCGTAGGTCGATCCCGCCAGGGACTGATAGCTCGGCTCCCGGGGCTGGAAGTGGGCGGCGTGGACGAACATCGCTGCCACGCCCTGGGTGGTGAACCCGCCCTGGCCCTGGGACAGGGCGCTCTGGGCCGTCTCGGCGGTGTGGGCCAGGTTGTCGGCCCAGAAGGGGCGCACGCCGATGACGAGGAGCACCACGAACCCCACGAAGCACGCCAGGTGCACCTGCCAGCGGGTCGTCCCCTGGCGCACCACCCGCAGTCCCCCGAAGGGCAGGCGGGCCTTGGCCGCCGCGGCGCCCTTTTTCTTCTTCGGCCGCGCCCCCTTGGCCGCCTGCGCCGCTCGGGCCGCTTCGATGGCCTCCCGGGCACGGATCGCGCCGGGGTCCGCCAGGCAGGCAATGCCCGCCAGGTTCACCCACCCCAGCACGGCGAGCGGCGGGATGTCGATGGAGAACACGCCCTGGCCGATGTATGCGGCCAGCGAGACGATGAACACGGTCAGCAGCAGGCGGGTGTGGCCCTCGAGCTTCGCCACCCGCTTGTAGCCGAACCAGAGGGCGGCCCCCAGCGTCGCCAGGTAGGTCCCGATGCCCAGGATCCCGGAGTTGGAGGCGTACTCCAGGTAGATGTCGTGGGGCTTGTCGGTGATGGTGAGGCCCAGCAGAGCCCCGTCCTTGGCCAGGCGGTAGTGCGGGTAGTTGGCGTAGTAGGTGTCGGGACCGGTCCCGAGGATCGGGTGGTGCTGGAAGATCCGCAGGGCGGTC
Organism: Actinomycetota bacterium; assembly: GCA_035765775.1. Classification (NCBI taxonomy): domain Bacteria; kingdom Bacillati; phylum Actinomycetota; species Actinomycetota bacterium. Next base: position 5,415 of record DASTWV010000043.1, read on the forward strand.
ACCCAGTAGTAGGAGCGGGAGGTCAGTGTGCCGGTGCGGAAGAAGCTGAACTGGCCGTTGACGTTGAAGATCCCGGGCGCCTGCTTCATGCCGGGGTGGACCAGGACCAAGATCGAAACCAGCACGACCGCCACGACGCCACCGGCTGCCGCCCGGCGCAGCCAGCGGGGCGCGAGGTCTCGGTAGAGGAAGGCCAGGACGGCGAGGGCGAAGCCGAAGGCGATGAAGGCGCCGCGGGCCTGCGTGAACCACAGGGCCGTCATCTCGGCCACCATGGCGGCGGCCAGGATCCAGCGCATGTAGGTGCTCTTGGCGGTGATCACAACGTACAGAAAGAGCGGGGCGGCGATGGCCAGCCACCCGCCGGCGAAGTCCGAGTTGCCCAGGGTGCTGACCGGGTAGGGGGGCGGGTTGCCGGTCGAGTCCCGCCAGGGGATCCAGTCAAGTCCCGCCTTCTCGAGGATGACGTAACCCGAGACGAACAGGGCCGCCAGGACCATCGCCCGGGGGATCTCCTTGAGGTCCTGCGGGCGCTCCCAGTAGAGCCCCACCAGGATCAGGCCGATGGTGGCGTACAGGGTGAAGGGCAGCAGGCCCCCGTAGCGGTGGTAGAGCCCCAGGAAGGACAGCCAGCGGTCCTGGGAGAACACCGTGGCCAGCGCCTGAGCCACCAAGAACGCCCCGGCGAACCAGAAGAGCTTCGCCTTGGGGACCCAGACCCCCCGCTCGGCCGAGGAGATGATCCACAGCACCAGGGCCGCCAGACCCATGATCCACAGGATCGTGAGCTTGGTCAGGTCGAAGACGTCGATGGTCGGGCGCCAGAACCAGATCGCCGAGAAGAAGAGGCCCGTAAGGAGCACGAGGCGGGCATAGGTCTGGTAGCGCTGCAGGATCCACGTTCTCATGTGCGGCTCCGCTCTGCCTCGGCTCTATGCCCGGGTCGGCTTCTTGCTGCGTTGCACCGCAGCGGCCCGCGGTGGGTACTCCACCTTGACGCGCAATAGCAGCCAGCCGAGGAACAGCGCCATGGCGGTCAGCCACCCCATCAGCAGGTAGGCGGTGCGTGGGCGAGCATAGGCGATCACCACCCCCAACCAGCCGCACGAGGCCGATGCGAAGTAAATCAGGCCGACGGCCGCACGGGAAGGAATGCCGATCTTCACCAAGCGGTGCGAGACGTGGTCCTTACCCGGCTGGATGGGGGAAAGGCCGTGGCTCACCCGGGACACCGACACCATCAGGGCGTCGATGATCGGAACCGCCAGCACGCAGATCGGCACGAAGAAGGTCACCTGGTCGATGTTGTCGAAGCGCAGCTTCAGCCCCAGGGCAGCGAGCAGGAAGCCGAGGAAGAGGCTGCCGGCATCGCCCATGAAGATCCGGGCCGGTGGCCGGTTCCACCACAGGAACCCGAGGGCGCAGCCGGTGAGTGCCGCCCCCAGGCTGGCCACCAGAACCTGGTGGGAGAGTGCGGCCATCACGAAGAAGTAGGCGGCGGCGATGGCGACGACGCCTGAACTCAGCCCATCCATGTTGTCCTGGTAGTTCACCGCGTTGGTCACCCCGACCACCCAGCCGATGTTGAGGGGAAGATCGAGGGCGAGGTGCTTGAACGGCTGCGCCCGCACGTGGGCGGCGAACAGACCCAGGGCCACCACGATCTCGACCGGCACCTTGATCCAGCCGGGGACGACCATGAGGTCGTCGATCAGGCCCATGCCCGCCAGGACCAGCCCGCCGCCGAGGATGGCCGCCACCTGCCCGTAGGAGCCGCTGAGCGGGTGGACGATTACGCCCAGGGCCATCGACCCGACGAAGGCCAGGATGATGGCCACACCCCCGAGGTAGGGCACCGGGTCCGTGTGCACCTTGCGCGCCGCCGGCATGTCCACTATGCCCAAGCGCAGGGCCACCTTGCGGGCGACCGGGGTGGCTACCAGTGCACCGACCAGCGAGACCGCAAACGCAGCGGCGTAGTCGACGCTCACAACGCCCTAGCGGCGGTGCCGGGCGTCTTCGATCATCGAATCGACGATCTCGACCAGGGTGGTGCGGGGATCGAAGCCGATGAGCTTGCGGGCCCGGGTGGTGTCGGGCACGCGCCGGGGCATGTCCTCGAAGCCCCCCACGTAGACATCCTTATAGGGGATGAACTGGATGCCCGAGGAGGAGCCGGTGCGCTGGATCACCAACTCGGCCAGGGCACGGATGGTGATCTCCTCGTGGGAGCCGAGGTTGACCGCCAGCCCCTCCGCCTCCAAGGACCCCATGAGGGCCATGAGCGCCGGGACGATGTCCTGCACGTGGCCGAAGCACCGGGACTGGGACCCGTCGCCGTGGACCTTGAGGTCACGGCCCTCGAGGGCGGCGTCGATGAAGCGGGGCAGCACCATGCCGAACTCGGCCGACTGGCGGGGGCCGACGGTGTTGAACAGCCGGACGATCACCGTCGGCAGCCCCTTGGCCTGCCAGTAGGCATGGGCCAGGATCTCGTCCACCGCCTTGGAGGTTGAGTAGCTCCACCGCCCCACCAGGGGGGAGCCCAGCAGCCGGTCGCTGTCCTCGTGCATGGGGACGTCCGGGCTCTTGCCGTAGATCTCCGACGTGGAGGTGATGAGCACCTTCTTGCCGTACTTGTGGGCCTTGTCGAGGAGGATCTCGGAGCCCCGGATGTTGGTGACCAGCGACTCCAGGGGCCGCTCCACGATGAGCCGTACCCCCACGGCGGCCGCCAGGTGGTAGACGACGTCGGCCCGGGACACGAGGTCGTCCACCAGGTCGGCATTGAGCACCGAACCCAGGACGAACTCGAAGCGCGGGTCGCCGATGTGGCCCCGGATGTTGTCGTGGCGCCCGGTCGTCAGGTTGTCGAGCGTCATGACGACGTCACCGGCCGCCAGGTGAGCGTCGCCCAGGTGGGAACCGATGAACCCGGCACCGCCGGTGATGAGGACCCGCATGGTCGCCCACTATAGGCGGGCGCAATATGAACAACACGTGAACTGCGCGGGGCTCCACCCGGGCTTTGGTGGTGTCTACTCGTCGTGGGGAGGGAGACCGTAGACCGAGCTGTTCCGGCGCTGACGGTCGGGGGCTCGATGCCCCGTGCTACTGGGGCTCGCCGGCGAGACCTTCTGAAGCGGCATTCGTCACCGGCTTGCGGAGAACCACGAACCAGCCAGCGTCGTCCCGGGCCGCTTCCAGCGCCATGCCCGCGCCGGTGAACCAGGCCCGCAGCTCGTCCAGGGTGTAGCGGTTCTCGATCGGGGCGCTCAGGCGGTCGAAGGTATCCAGCCACAGGGAGCGCAGCGGCTTGGCCCGGTAGGTCTGCAACGGCAGGCCCCGCAGGGCGGCGACCCGGTAGCGGTCGCCCAGTTGCCCGGGCAGCACGAGGCCGGCGTACAGGACGCCGGCGATCGGGGCGCTGAGCGCCCGCAGGGCCTTGTGGGGCAGCCGGACGGTCGCACGGCGCAGGCCGGCAGCCGCGGCGAGGCCGAGCGCTCGGAGGTTGCGCTCCACGGGGCGGCTGTAGAGGTACAGGAGCATGAGGCCGCCCGGCTCCAGATGGCGGACCAGGGTCTCGAACCCGGCCCGCGGATCGGGCAGGTGGTGGAGGACCCCCAGGCACGAGATGAAGCCGAAGCTTTCCTCGGCGAAGGGCGGGGTACGCAGATCGGAACGGACCACAACGACGTGGTCGAGGCCGGCCAGGTTGCGGGCGGCCGCCTGCACGGCGTCGGAGCCGTCGAGGGCCACAAGGGCCTCCAGGTGGCGGGCGGTGAAGACGCTGAAGCGCCCCTTGCCGCAACCGGCGTCGAGGCCCACCCGGCCGGCGAGCTCGTCGAGGGGCACGTCGGCGACGTAGTTGCGCCAGTAGGCCTCGTCCTCGGGCTGGATGGCATCGAAGGTCGTCCACTCGTAGCCGAAGCTGGCGAAGGTGCGTGCCGTGGCCTCGTCGGCGGGCCGGGCGGAGGCGTCGAGGTACCCGTCCCGCACCGGGAGGGGATGGCCCTGCTGGCATACCAGTGCATCGGTCCCATCCGCAGGGAAGGGGCTGCCGCACGTCGGGCAGCGGAGCCGCTGCCGGATGGCTGGGTGGAGCATGGCCGCATCTTGGCAGCCTGTGGATCAGACGGGTCCCTGGCGGAGCGGGTATGTCGACTGAGTACCACACCCGCCCCAGGGTGGCGGGCTATGGTTCCGGCGACGGTGCCCAGGCCCTCCGCGCCCATTCCAGCGTGCGCTCGATGCCCCGGGCCAGGGGGATCGCCGGCGTCCAGCCGAGCAGCTCGCGCGCAAGTCCGGGGTCGGGGCAGCGCCGCTGCGGGTCGTCCAGAGGGCGCTCCCGGAAGACGATCTCGGAACCTGACCCCGCCGCTGAGCGCACCCGCTCGGCGAGCTGCAGGACGGTGACCTCCTCCGGGTTGCCGATGTTGACCGGCCGGCCGGAGGCCCGCTCCGAGCCGAGCAGGCGGATGAAGCCTTCGATGGTGTCGTCCACGTAGCAGAGGCTCCGGGTCTGCGATCCGTCGCCGTGGACGGTCATCGGCTGCCCGGTCAGGGCCTGGCTGATGAATGCCGGGATGGCCCGCCCATCATTGCGCCGCATCCGGGGTCCGTAGGTGTTGAAGATCCGGGCGATGCGGACCGGCACCGCATGCTCACGGTGGTACGCCATGGTTGCCGCCTCGGCGAAGCGCTTTGCCTCGTCGTACACGCTGCGCACGCCGACCGGGTTGACATTGCCCCAGTAGGACTCGGGCTGCGGGTGCACCAGAGGGTCGCCGTAGACCTCCGACGTGGAGGCGAGGAAGAACCCCGCCCCCGTTGCGCGGGCAAGGCCCAGGCAGTTGAAGGTGGCGAGCGACCCGAGCTTCAGGGTGTGTATCGGGTGGCCGAAGTAGTCCACCGGCGACGCCGGCGATGCGAGATGCATGATCCACTCCAGCGGGCCGCTGACCTCCAGGCGCTGGGTGACATCGATCTGCTCGAAGGCAAAGCGGGGCTCGCCGCGCAGCGAGGTCAGGTTGTCCAGGGAGCCGGTCAGGAGCGTGTCGAAGCACAGGACCTCGTTGCCCTCTGCGATCAGCCGTTCGCACAGGTGGGAGCCGAGGAACCCCGCTCCTCCGGCGACCAGGACCCTCACGCCGGCCAGTTGACCGATGGCCGGCCGGTGGGCAGGTAGGTGAAGCCGGCCGACTGCAGCTCCGCCGGGTCGTACAGGTTGCGGCCGTCAACGACGAGGGGGTTGGTCATCAGCCCCTTCAGCCGCGCCCAGTCCAGGTGGCGGTACTCGGGCCACTCCGTGGCCAGGACGAGCGCATCGGCCGCCTCGGCTGCGGCGTAGGGATCAGCGGCGATCTCGAGTCCGGGCACCGCCTGAGCGGCTCGCTCGGCGGCCTGCGGGTCGCACCCGACCACCGAAGCCCCGCCGGCCAGCAGCCGGCCCACCAGGCGCGGGGCGGGCGAGTCCCGGAGGTCGTCGGTGCCCGGCCTGAACGCTAAACCGAGGACGGCGATGCGCTTCTGCTCCAGGTTCCCCAGGGCATCGGCGATCTTAGCCACGACCGCCTCCAGCGCCTCGTCGTTGATCCGGACGATCTCGTCCAGCAGGCGGAAGTCGTAGCCGAGCCGGTGGGCCTGGCGGTGGAACGTCGCCAGATCCTTGGGGAAGCAGAACCCGCCGAAGCTCAGGCCGGCATTGAGGAATGCCCGGCCGATGCGGGGATCGGCCCCGATGATGGCCGCCCCCGCGGTCAGGTCCGCTCCCGACGCCTCACTCACCCGCGCCCGCGAGTTTGCGTAGGAGATCTTGAGCGAAAAGAACGCGCTACAGCCGTGCTTGGCCAGCTCGGCGGTGGCGATATCGGTGGCGAAGTAGGTGGCACCGGCGTCGATCATGGGGGCGTACACCCGGCGCAATAGCGCGTGGGCCTCCTCGTTTCCCGCCCCCACCAGGATCCGGTCGGGGCCCAGGGAGCCCGCCACCGCGCAGCCTTCCCGGAGGAACTCGGGTTCGACGCCACAAGCAGGCGGTGGCGGGACAGCCGCCGCAGCAACGCCGACGCCCGCTCGGAGGTCTGCACGGGGACCGTCGACTTCTGCACCACGACCATGTCCCGGGAGGTCTAGGTGCCGATGGCCGACGCCGCCCGCTCGACCGCCAGAAGGTTCGGCTCGCCGGTCGGCCTGCCCGGCGTCCCGACGCAGATGAACGCGACCTCGCTGCCGGGGATGCCCTCCTTCGGATCGGTCTCGAAACGAAGGCGCCCGGCGGCACCCTCGGCGTCCATGAGCTCCTGGAAGCGCTCCTCGAAGAGGTGACTTCCCCGACTGCAGGAGGACCACCTTCTCCCGGTTGTCGTCGGGGCCGACCACCCGGTGGTCCAGGCTGGACAGCGTGGCGGCGGTGACGAGCCCGACATGGCCAGTGCCGATGACCACGATCTTCAGCTCGTCGCCCATCCCCACCCTTCTCCAGATGTGCGCGCCCAGGACGACGCTCTCTTAGAGGCCGCTCGCTCAGCGTGCCCTCTCGTGTGCATCAACGCCCTGAGCTGAGTTTGCTCCGCCCGGAACGAGACCTTTGTGAGCCTAGCCCAGGCACGGGCGCGCCGCAGGGCACCCAGCCGTTGGCGGCGTCCGGGCATGGACGCCCGCTACCCTGGCACGCGAGCGGCACCCCGCCAGGGGGGCGGGCCGGCCGCCGGAGGACTCGTGGCCGGTGCGCTCAAGGCAACATTCCTGGTGACCGCACCCCCGGACCGTTCCCCGGGGCAGCGCTTCCGGGCCGAGCAGTGGCTCAAGCTCCTGCCGGAGGGCGCCGTGGACGCCCGCGTGCTGGCTCTCTTCAACGAGGCGGAGTACCACCGCCTCCACCGCCCGGGCGGGACGGCCCGCAAAGCCGTGGACAACCTGGTGGCCCTCGGGCGGCGGGCGGCCCAGGTGGTTCAGGCGCAGCGAGCGGACGTCGTGTACCTGTTCCGGGAGGCGTTCATCCTCGGCCCGGCGTTCTTCGAACCCCTCCTGGAGCGCCGGGTCCCGGTGGTCTTCGACTTCGACGACGCCATCTGGCTGCTGGAGGCCAGCGAGGCGAACGCGTGGGTCGCCCGCCACCTGAAAGTGCCGGGCAAAGTGGACGGGATCATCGCCCGGGCCACCACGACCACGGTGGGCAACGACTATTTGGCCGACTACGCACGGCGATCCAGTGATCGGGTGCACGTGATCCCGACCACGCTGGACGTCGAGCGCTACTGTCCCCAGCCCCGAGAACCGAACGACCTCGTACGGATCGGCTGGAGCGGCAGCCCCACGACCTCCCGTTACCTCGGGCTCATCGAGCGGCCCCTCCGGCGGGCGCTGAGCGAGTTGCCGGTGGAGCTGGTCGTGACCGGAGACCCTGGCTTCGCCCTCCCGGGGGCCGAGCGGGTGCGGGTGCTGGCCTGGGATCCGGCAACCGAGATCGCCGAGGTGGGGGCCTTCGACATCGGGCTGATGCCGCTGCCCGACGATCCCTGGAGCCGGGGCAAGTGCGGCTTCAAAGCCCTCCTCTATATGTCGTTGGGGGTGACCCCGGTGGTATCGCCGGTGGGGGTGAACACCGAGATCGTCGCCGACGGGGAGAGCGGGGTCCTGGCCGACAGCGAGGACCAGTGGTTCACTGCGCTCCGGAGCCTGGTCGAGGATGCCGATCTCCGGCGTCGGCTGGGTGCCGCCGGCCGTAAGACTGTGGTCGAGCGGTACTCGGGAAACGTCTGGGCGCCGAGGTTTCTCGAGGTCCTTCAGGAGGCGGCGAGCCGGAGGATGGGGGACTAGCTCGGCGTTATGCCGCGTCCGTGAACGTGAGGGTCAACTCACCGCTGCCGCGCTGCACACCGGCGCAATCAGCACCAGAGTCGCCGCGCGGGCTCCAGGTTTACCCGCCCCACATCTTCCCCATACTCCCCACTTAGAGCATTCTCGTAAGAAGGGCGGCTAACCTTTAGCCTTGGTCGATCGCAGCCCATGTGCGAACGCCTCGCGGATCCGCAACGCCGTCCTCACGCCTTACAGAGAGCGTTCTTCGAGGCGGTCAGGCTGATCGTCAATGGCTGTGGGGCAGTTGCGGAAGGCAGTTAACCTCAGCCTTGCTGCACGCCCCATGCAGCGGTCGTCAAGGCAAGCCGGGTGGGTCCGGAGGCCGCCTCCCAGTCGCGTGTGCGGTTGTCCGCGACAAGCAGGTTCGCCTGATCGCCGCTGCGGAACGTATGACTTTGCGGCCAGGCTTCCGCCTCATACGCACGTCCGTCGCGGCCCACTACCAAGCAGGCTAGGCCCCGTCCCCACACTTGCCTGGTGAGGGAGCTTCGGCCACTTTCGAAACAAAGAGCTTCCCATTTGCTCATGACGTTGGGGGTTCGCAGATCGAGCATAAGGTCACGCCGCATGACGAAGGCATTCGTGCGGATGTGGGGATTCGGGAAGGCGGGAATAGCAACTGCTGCTCGGGCGTATTCCCTAATGACCCACCCTCGGTCCCGAAGGCTAAGTCTCCGAGACTTGCCGGATCCCTGAGACCTACCCCAAGGCAACAGAGCTGCAGGGAGCATGCGCCCAACTGACGACCTATGACTTTCCCAAGATCCACTGGCACCAACCACCCCTACGTCTGCAGTTTGGTGCGACAACAGCTTGCGCAGCCAGCCCTTATCCCGGATGACGCTGAAGGAATTCAGGAAGCAGAAAGTGTCGTATGAAAAGGCATGAGCAGCGGACCAATATGCGCCGATATCCCACCCTTCGTCCCCCAACGCCATCGACCGATTTCCGTGCCGAGCAAGGCGTTGCTGGTACTCAGGCGGCGCAACATCGCCGGGAAAGCCCTTGAGAACGACAACTAGTTCATAATCTACGCCAGCATCATACTCTTCAAGAGATCGCAGGAAGCGATCAAATGGTTCCCAGCCATTTGCCCAACGCGCCAGGTGTACCACGCACAGGCTGACCCCCTCAGCCATCGTGTCGATCAAGGCGGCCTAGCCGCCGGCCTCGGATCGCCATCCGAAGGATCAGAGCGTAGGCTTGGAGACGCTCCTTGGCGAGCGACCTTCGCCGTGAGCTCGTAGACAAGAGTGCCCAGACAGCTGAGCGGAGGGCCATCTCCGGCACGGTCATCGCCGCGACCACTTTGCGTCGCCACACTGATCCGTGGCGGTCAAAGAATCGTTGGGCGCTTTCATAGCTGTGCACAAGGCTCTGGGTCTCCAGCTTTTTGCGACTTGCTCCCCCAATATGGACTATTGGATGTGTGGATAGAAACCAGACACTAAATCCGGCCTCTCGGACACGGGCGCACAAGTCCAGGTCCTCGTAGAACATGAACATGGCCTCGTCCCACCCGCCCAAATCAATAGCGAGATCGCGTCGTATACAGAGGGCGGCTCCTGTTACCCAGTCAACTTGTCGCGAGGCCGAGGGAGCCCATTGCCGAAGTGTCGGAAACACTCGGTGCAACAGTGACTTGCTTAGAAACTCCGTCCACAAATTTGGTCCCGGACCGCAGGAGGCCTGTGGCCGCCCATCGGGGAAGACCAGAGTCGGGCCAGCCACGCCAGTCAGCGAATGTTCCCCAAGGAACACGGCAATATCATCCAACGCCTTTGGGTCTGGAATTGTGTCGTTATTCAGAAACATGATATACGGTGTACTCAACGCGTACATGCCCTGATTATTGGCGTAGGCAAATCCGCGGTTGGTAGGATTTTTAATCACCTGCACTTCGGGAAACATCTCTTGAATAAGGTCGACGGATCCGTCGGAAGAGGCATTGTCAACAACAATGACGGGTACACCCGCTCGGGTCAGAGGAGTCAGGCATTCGCGCAGTAGATGAGTACCGTTCCAGTTGACAATGACAACGCCCATCGAGGGCTGAGGGACCTCGCGATCGTCCATGCCGATCAATCATGCCGCACTATTCTGTCCTTGTGATGCGCGATGAACCCGTACTGGCTAAAGCGCCCGAGGCTGGGCGACCGACTTTGACGACTATAGCGATCCCCACATACAACCGATTGGGGCTTCTCGAACGCGCACTCGCCTCGGCGATGGCACAAGACTATGCGGACCTAGAAATTGTTATCTCTGACAATGCTTCAACAGATGGGACCGAGCAGTTCTGTAGGAGTGTCTGCGAGAAGGATGCACGAGTTAGGTACTACCGGCTACCGGAGAACGTGGGGCATGCCCGAAATTTTGCCGCGGCGTTTCGGCACGTGCGCGGGCCCTTCTTCCTATGGCTCGCCGATGACGATTGGATCGATTCGAATTTTGTGTCGCGCTGCGTCGAGAAGCTCCAGAGCCATCCGGATACGGTTCTTGTCTGCGGTGTGTGCATCTATTACCGTGAAGGTAACCCATCAGAGTTGAACGAACCAGTAGTGAATCTCCTCTCCGAGTCGCCCACGCGGCGAGTTCTCGATCACTATCGATCGGTAAAACGCAATGCCACGCTCCTGGGGGTCACTCGTAGCGCCTGCATTGAGGCCGATGCCTTCCCCACCGTCTTCGGAGGCGACTGGCTTCTGCTTGCCCGGCTGGCCTTTCAGGGGAAAGTCAACACCCTCGGGGACGTCGCTCTCCACCGGAGCCTTGGGGGCGAATCAGGGGATATGCGGGGCCTCGCGATGGGATTCGGTCTCTCTCCGGCGATCGCCCGGGTTCCCAATGTCGCCATCACCTGGTACGCCGTCCGCGATGTGCTCCGAGCCGATTCGTACCGCCGGATCGGTACCGTTCGGCGGGTGGCGCTTGCGGGGGAGGTGGGAGGAGCGCTCGCGGCGCGCTTCGGCGTGCCCTACCTCGTGCGCCGCATTCCGGGGGCGGCAGCCCCTCTGCGTCGAGTGCGGGATCGTTTCCGACGTTGAGAGTCCCCACGCCCCGGGCCGTCTACCGTGCTCTTTCACCAACCGAGAGGCTGGCCAGCTTGGTCCGGGCGTCCTCCTCGGCGGTCGCGTTCAGACGGGCGCACCTTGCCCTGCGTCTCGCATGGCCGCCGGCACTGCGGGACCGCGAAAGGCGGGTTCCCGCTGCATCCAGCCTTTCGTCCGAAGCCCCTTTAGTCACGGTGCTGATCACACGGACATCGCCTGAGGCAGTCCAGTTTTGTCGGCAGTCCTTGGATCTGTCGCTCACATTGCCATTCGAAGTCATCGTCGCCGACCGCCCCGATGGCCGGGCCCTTCCCGCCGTCCTGAACCGAGCGGTGCAGGAAGCCCGCGGGCAGATCCTCGTGTTCATGAGTGCCGACCTGCGGCTTGAGGGTTGGCCTTCGGTGCTTAAGGACTCCGTTATCGCCGGCGCTGTGACCCTCAGTGGCAAAGTGATCTCGGCCGGGGCAGAGGTGACCCAAAACGGGTCAACGCAGCGGCTCCATTGGGGCCTTAATGCGGACGAGCCCCCGGTCCGTTTCCGCCACCCGGTTATGGCGGCGTGCCCCCAGTTGCTGGTGATCACCAAGACAGCCTTCGATGACCTCAAGGGATTTGATCCAACCTTCGAGAACGGCTACGTCCAGGAATTGTGCCTGAGGATCCGCGATGCGGGGGTGACAGTAATGTTCGATCCCGGCCTTCGCGCAGTGGCCACCGGCCACGCCCGCCTCTGGCGAGCCACAGCTCACCAAGACGCTCCTGAGCTCGCCCGCCGATCCAAGGCGCTCGCCGCGCCCGGGCGCCCCCTCCGTGAGCACGATGGACTCCGCGTCTTGTTTGTTGAGGACCGAGTGCCTCACCCTCATCTGGGCCGCGGTCTGCCCCGCAGCCACGCCCTCCTGACCAGCCTGTGCGCTCACGGCCACCAGGTGACGCTCTACCCGCGGCTCTTCCCGAGGGAGGACTGGCACGAGATCTACAGCGACATCCCCGACACCGTACGAGTCGAACGGCTGAGCGGCCGGTTTGGCCTTCGATCGTTCCTTCGCCGCAACGAGGCGGCCTTTGACGCCGCGATTGTGAGCCGGCCGCACAACATGAGGGCCTACCGCCTGGCCGGCGGACTACATGGCCGAACGCCCGTCCTCTATGACGCTGAGGCGCTCTTCTGCCTGCGCGACATCGAGTTACAGAAGGTGCACGGGCACCCCCTCTCTCCTCAGCAGGAGGACACTTTGGTCCGCGCTGAAGTCGGCCTCGCGCGGGGTGTGAGTGCCGTCTTTTGCGTATCGAAGTCGGAGGCGGACCACTTCAGACAGGGAGGTATCGCCGATGTTCATATCCTGCGGCACATAGTGTCTGCTTCCTCAGATACGCCAGATCTCCGCGATAGGACAGAAATTCTCTTCATCGGTCCAATGGACAACCCCTTATCACCTAACGCCGACGGGGTTCAGTGGTTCGCCTCTGAAGTTCTCCCCCGTCTACGCCACATTCTGAATAAGGACGTTACCCTCCTGGCAGTCGGCGACCCGCCACCCGCGTCTCTGGCCCGCGAGCTTAGCGATCGCGTCCTCTTTCTCGGTCTTGTCGACGACCTCGCACCGCTATATAGAACCGCCAGGGCCTTTGTAGCCCCTGTGCGCTTCTCGGCTGGCATCCCACTTAAAGTCTGTGAGGCTGCCGCCGCCGGGGTGCCGGTCGCGACGACTCCCTTGGCCGCTCGTCAGCTGGGCTGGACCGACGGTGCCGACCTCGTCGTGGGAGGCTCGCCGGAGGAACTTGCACGCGCATGTGCTGCCCTCCTAGTCGATGACGAACTCTGGATCAGGGTTCGAGCCTCGGCGCTTGAACGGGTACGCAGCGAATGCTCGGCAGAGGCTTTCGAGGACACGCTCGAGAAGGCCCTACAGGCGGCGGCCAAGGCTCCCCCCGTACACTGATGAGGAAGGTGTACGAAGATCCCCCGCCAAGGGCCCTTTACACGAATGAGCACATTCCAAAGCGGCGCTGACGCCTCCTCCGTGCCCGGCGCAAACCCAACCTCCCTTGGTTCGGGGACGGCGGTCCGCGACATTCAACCCCCTGGGCGATGGTCGTCCGTTCGGTTCGGGGACCTCTGGCAATCCCGGGAACTTCTGTTTTTCTTGTCGCTTCGAGATATTAAGGTGCGCTATAAGCAGGCGTTCATCGGTGTGGGTTGGGCCGTCATACAGCCCATTTTCATGATGTTGGTGTTTTGGATTTTTCTTGGCCGCCTTGCGAAGGTCGGTTCCGAAGGACTTCCCTACAGCGTGTTTGCCTTCTCCGGGCTTATCCCATGGTTGCTTTTCGCCAACGGAGTTACGACTGCGAGCGACAGCCTGGTTAACAGCGCGAATCTCATCTCCAAAGTGTATTTCCCGCGCCTAGTGATCCCGCTCGCCGCCGTTGCATCCTGGGTACCTGATGTCTTTATTGGAATCTTGGTTCTTATCGGTGTTATGGCCGTCTATGGAATCGCGCCTGCCGGAGCTGTCGTCTTGTTGCCTCTCTTCATTGCCCTCGGATTCCTCACCGCAGTGTCGTTCAGCCTCTGGCTGTCGGCGCTGAATGTGGCATACCGAGATATTCATTACGCTGCGCCCTTCTTTATTCAACTGGGTCTGTTCCTGACCCCAGTCACCTATCCGTCCACCCTCGTGCATGCTCACCTTTTACGTCTGGCATTGAGCCTGAATCCTATGACCGGCGTCGTTGAGGGGTTCCGATGGGCACTCCTGGGCGGCGCTGCTCCATGGAGCGCGGTCGGCATCTCCTTCCTCGTCACTTGCATCATCCTGCTATCGGGTATTCTCTATTTTCGCCGTGTTGAACAATTCTTTGCAGATATCATCTGAGTCGGTGTGATCGATTCCGTGGAAGACCGTCAGCTTGCGGTTCGAGCCGAAAATTTGGGGAAGCTCTACCGCGTGGGAGCCACTCAAGGCGCCTATCGCTATCGTCTGTTGGGCGAAGAACTCGCAAATAAAGTTAGGCGAGGCCGCCTTGGCGATGACGGACGACCTCGCACCTTCTGGGCGCTCCGTAACGTCTCATTCGAAATCGGCCAAGGGGAAGTCGTCGGCATCATTGGTCGGAACGGAGCAGGAAAATCCACCCTACTCAAGATCTTGTCGCGAATCACAGCTCCGACAGAAGGCCACGTTCAGGTCCGAGGTCGGGTTGGGTCCCTGCTCGAGGTCGGTACGGGATTCCACCCGGAACTGACGGGGCGAGAGAACATCTTCCTGAGCGGCGCCGTGATTGGCATGCGTCGGGCAGAGACCCTCGCGCAATTCGATCAGATCGTAGCATTTGCAGGCATAGAAAGGTTCGTGGACACACCAATCAAGCGGTTTTCGACCGGGATGTACCTCCGCTTGGCGTTTGCCGTCGCAGCCCACTTGGAGGCGGACATTCTTCTCGTCGACGAGGTCCTCGCAGTTGGGGACGCCGATTTCCAGAAGAAGTGTCTAGGTAAGATGGCAGAAATAGGTGCGACTGGGCGTACTGTGTTGTTTGTGTCTCACAGCATGCCGACCCTTTTGCGACTTTGCCCACGGGTGATTCTGCTAGATCACGGCGGCGTTGTCGCGGACGGCGGGTCGGGCGAAGTGATTCGGGCTTACCTGGATTCCGGCCTGGGATCCGCCGAGAGAACTTGGGAGTCGATTTCCGTTGCCCCAGGAGACGAGGTCGCTCGACTCAAGGCAGTGCGTATTCGAACACGCGGCGGGGTCGTGAATGAAGAGGTTGACATCCGTCTTGCTGTGGGGATCGAGGTCCAGTATTGGCACCTTGCGAAGGATACAATCCTCAAACCATCCGTCAACGTACATTTGGTTAACGATTCTGGAGTGACACTTTTCGTATCTAATGACTTCAACAATGAAGCCTGGCGACAAACCGAGCGGCACCCCGGCGTCGTGACCACCACCTGCTGGATCCCCGGCAACTTCCTTGCGGAGGGACGCATCTTCGTGACCGCTGCTGTCAGTTCCTATAATCCAACCCTTGTGCATGCCATCCAGACCGAAGCAGTGGCCTTCCAGGTCGTCGATCGAAGCGTTGGTGACGGCGTTAGAGGCGAGTATGTGGGCGATTGGCCGGGCGTCGTTAGGCCCATGCTGGATTGGAGCGTAAGCACCGAAACCATTGAGGTTGATGCCGAAGGCAGACCCTCGTGAAAGTGGTCATCTTAGCGGGAGGGTTGGGCACGAGGCTTGCCGAGGAAACCGAAACGCGGCCAAAGCCGATGGTGGAAATTGGTGGCTATCCGGTCCTCTGGCACATCATGAAGCACTACAGCGCGTATGGCTTCAAAGAGTTCGTTGTGGCACTGGGCTATAAAGGCGAGATGATCAAACGATATTTCGTGGACTACATAACATTGTCAGGTGATCTCACCGTATCTCTCGGCCATGGTCACGTGAAGCGGCACGGCAGTCCGCAAGACGAATGGACGGTCCAACTAATCGACACGGGCAAAGACACGCAGACAGGGGGCCGAATCGCCCGTCTGGCACCGATCCTTGGTGATGAGCCGTTCATGCTCACATATGGGGACGGAGTTTCCAACATCGATCTCAACGAACTGCTTGCCTTCCACCAAGGGCACGGCAAGACGGCCACCATCTCGGCAGTTCGCCCCCCCTCACGGTTTGGCGGCCTCGAGTTCGCGCCCGGGGGAAGCGTGCGCTTCAACGAGAAGCCCCAGATGGGTGAGGGGTGGATCAATGGCGGGTTCATGGTCATGGAGCCACGGGTACTCGGGCTGATCGATGGCGACATGACCAACTTTGAAGCCGATGTTCTGGAGAGGCTCGGTCTTGAGGGCGACCTGATGGGCTTTCCCCACACAGACTTCTGGCAGTGCATGGACACCCTTCGGGAACTGCGCTTTCTCCGGGCGCTGTGGGATGAGGGAAGGGCTCCCTGGGTGACGTGGCAGTGACCGGCGCCGACGGATTCTGGAGGAGCCGGCGTGTGCTCGTCACGGGAGCCGGCGGGCTTCTCGGTGGGTGGGTGACGCAGGCTCTAGCCGCTGCGGGGTCCGATGTCGTGGGTCTCGACAACGCTTGGACGCCGGGTGCTCGCCAGCGAGCGGCAGAGGGCGTTCAAGTGTTCGATGGAGACGTCCGGGATCTGGACTGCCTTCGGGACGTCCTTGAAAGCGGGATCGATACCGTCCTGCATCTAGCGGCCCAACCCATTGTCGGCGAGGCGAACGAGGATCCCATCCCCACCTTCGACAACAACATCGCGGGGACGTGGACGCTGTTGGAGGCGTGCCGACTATCCCCTGCAGTCCAAGGAATCCTGGTCGCTTCGTCCGACAAGGCATATGGCGACGCGGGTTCGGCAACCTACAGTGAGGACATGCCCCTCAAGGCTCGGCACCCGTACGCCGCCTCGAAAGCCTGCACAGATCTCCTCGCCCAGACCTACGCAGAGAGCTACGGCACAAAGGTGGTCATCAGTCGGTGCGGAAACCTCTACGGCGGAGGCGACCGCAATTGGAGCCGGATCGTCCCGGGCACGATCCGGTCCGCCCTTGAAGGTCGTCGGCCGATTATCCGTTCGGATGGAACCCCCGTCCGAGACTACTTATACGTCGAGGATATTGCAGCCGGCATGTTGCTACTCTCGAAGGCCATCGTGCTCCAACCGGAACTGCGGGGAGAAGCGTTCAACTTCGGCGGCGGAGACCGCGTGGCGGTGCTGGACGTCGTCACCATGATTCTGGGGGAGCTGGGGTCCGAACTGGAGCCCGATATCCGATGTGACTCCGTGAACGAGATCCCCGAGCAGAGGGTAGGCGCGGAAAAAGCCCAGGCTATTCTCGGGTGGCGGCCGACGCACGGGCTCCCCGAAGGACTCCACCGGACTGTCGCGTGGTACCGCGAGCACCTGGCCAGCATGCTATGAGTAGCCTCATCTGCCTTTCGTGCGGGAGTCAGGCCTTGGAGATAGTTCTCAGCCTGGGCAAGCAACCTTTGGCCAACGCTCTTCTCACCGAGGAGCAATTGAGTGAGCCCGAACAGCGCTACCCGCTGGATCTCGCCTTCTGTAGTGCCTGTGCGCTTGCGCAAATAACGGAAGTAGTGTCTCCTGAAATCCTCTTCGGCGAGTACAACTACTTCTCTTCCTTCTCGTCCACCATGGTCGCCCATGCAAAGGAACTGGCCGATCGACTGATCGTTGAGCGACAACTTGGCCCCGGTTCGTTGGCCATGGAAGTGGCAAGCAATGACGGCTATCTCCTGCAGAATTATGTTGCCGCTGGGATCCCGGTCCTAGGCATCGAGCCCGCCCGGAATGTGGCGCCCGCCGCCGAGGCCAAGGGCGTGACGACCCTGTGCGAGTTCTTCAGCCCGTCTGTCGCCGACCGGCTCGTCGCCGATGGGCAGCGGGCCGACGTGTTGCACGCGAACAACGTCATGGCGCACGTTCCTGACATCAACGGGATCATGTCCGGCATCGCTCGGGTGTTGAAGCCAACGGGAGTAGCGGTGATCGAGACACCGTACGTGCGGGATCTGGTGGAGCGCCTCGAGTTCGACACCATCTACCACGAGCATCTCTTCTATTACTCGTTGACCTCTCTCGAGCGGGTTGCGCGCCGCAACGGGCTAAGCGTGGTCGGCGTCGAGCGCCTCCCGATCCACGGCGGCTCCCTTCGTGTGTTCGCCTCCCCAAGCCCAGCCGAGGCCGGCCCCGCCGTGGACGCCATGCTCGAAGAGGAAGCGCGACTGGGGATGGGGACCGTCGGCTACTTCCGCGGATTTGCCGCCCGGGTCGACATGGTTTGCCGGTCGCTTGTGGCCCTTGTCGGCAGCCTGAAAGCCGAAGGCCGTCGCCTCGCTGCTTACGGGGCCGCGGCCAAAGGCTCAACGCTGCTGAACGCCTGCGGCCTCGGCACAGAGACGTTCGAATACGTCGCAGATCGGAGCACGCACAAGCAGGGCCGCTACATGCCCGGCGTGCACTTGCCCATCGTCTCCGCGGAGCGCCTGCTGGCCGACGGCCCCGACGACGTACTGCTGTGTACGTGGAACTTCGCCGACGAGATCCTGGCCCAGCAGGCCGAGTTTCGGGCGAGGGGTGGTCGGTTCATCATCCCGGTCCCGGAGCCCCGCGTCGTATGAGCGCGGCCATTGAGGGCGTGCTCGTTGTCCCCCTCCGCCGAATTCCCGACGAGCGCGGCACTGTCATGCACATGTTGAAACGGACGGACCCGCATTTCATCGACTTCGGGGAGATTTATTTCAGCACGATATATCCCGGCGTCGTCAAGGGGTGGCACCTCCACCATCGAATGGTGCTCAACTACGCCTGCGTGAGTGGTCGCATCAAGATGGTCCTCTACGACGACCGGGAGCACTCCCCCACGCGAGGGCAACTCATGGAGCTTTTCTTGGGACCGGACAACTACAGCCTCGTCCAGGTACCGGTCGAAGTCTGGAACGGGTTCACCTGTGTTGGGGGCCAGCCTGCGATCGTTGCCAACTGTGCGACGATTCCGCACGATCCCACCCAGTCCGAACGGATGGACCCTCACGGTGATGCAATCCCCTACTCCTGGACGGTCCGAGATCAGTAGCCGAACCCGGGTTCTGCTCACCGGTGGCACCGGCTTCGTAGGCTCTCACGTTGCGCGGGTGTGCGTGGCGGCCGGATGCGATACCTACGTCCTGGCCCGGCCGGGATCTTCGCTGGCGCGGTTGGAGGGCGCACTCGAATCACTCACCATCATTCGGGGCAGCCTCGATGAGGCGGCCGACCCACAGTTGCTGACTGAGCTCGAACCCGACGTTTGCATTCACCTGGCCTGGTACGCGGAACCTGGACGATACCTGCGCGCGGTTCCGGAGAACCTGGCGGCCCTGCGCTCAAGCCTCGACCTCATTGAGGCATTGGCTGTCGCGGGCTGCCCGAGGGTTGTGGTTGCGGGCAGTTGTGCCGAGTACGGTCAAGCATCGTCCGACACCACGTTCACCGAGGCCTTTCCGGTCCGGCCGACCACCCCCTACGCCCGGGCCAAGGCTGCGCTCTTTCTGGCCGCCCAAGACATGGCCGCCAATGCCGGGATGGGACTGGCATGGGCACGCCTCTTCTTTCTCTATGGGCCTTGGGAGCAGCCTCAGCGTGTGGTGCCGACGGCCATTGAAGCCTGCCTCGCGGGACGCGGCCTTGGCGCCACCTTGGGAGAGCAGGTACGCGACTACCTTCATGTCGCCGACGTCGCCGAGGCCCTCTGGGCGGTCGCACAATCTCCGCTCCTGGGACCGGTGAACATCTCATCCGGACACGGGGTGCAGCTCCGGGCAGTCCTTGAAGCCATCGAGGGCGCTGCCGGCACCCCCGGCCTCATCCGGTTCGGCGAGCGACCGTACGCCGATGATGAGTGGCTGTGGATGCATGGCGATAACACGCTCCTGCGTGCCACTGGGTGGTACCCGAGATTCACGTTGGAAACAGGGATCGCTGAAACCCTTGCGTGGTGGCGATCACATCTGGTATCTGCAACGTGACCCGGCCGCTGTTCTCCGTTCTAATCCCGAGCAAGGATCGGCCGGATCTCCTTTCCCGGGCCTTGGATTCCATTCGGCGCCAGGAATTCGCGGATGTCGAGATCGTCGTGGCGGACAACGCGTCGTCACCCCCGTATGAGCTCTTTGCCGAAACCCTGGGCGACGAGCGCATCCAGCAGGTCCGCACTGAGGTTGGCGTCCCGGTCACCGAGAATTGGAACCGAGCCCTTGCCCAGGCGCGTGGGGAGTACGCGGTCATGCTCGGCGACGACGATGCATTGGCCCCCGGATATTTCGTCTCGATGACGGCGCTGATCGAGCAATTTTCTCGACCGTCAGTCGTGTATTGCGGGGCCTACCACTACGCCTATCCCGGAGTCATGCCGTCGGAGCCAGATGGGGTTTTGGCCATTGTCAGGAATAGCCCGCTCTTCGTCGACCACTATGAGCCCTACGAACTTCCTCTCGACCGGGCGGCAGAGTTCGCGAAGAAGGCATTGAACTTCCACGATTACTTCCCTTTCAACAGCCAACACTTCCTGTGGAAACGCTCGGCTATGCCGGAAATATGTCGGGGCGGTGATTTCTTCAAGTCCCCCTACCCGGACTTCTATTCGGCGATCATGACCTTTCTCAACGCGAAGGAAATCGTCGTCCAGCCCCTGCCTCGCGTAATCATAGGCATTTCGCCGCGCTCATTCGGGTACTACTATCTGAACCGCCAAGAGCACGAAGGCCACCAATACCTCGGAGCAGAGGGGCAGCCGGCAGATGCTGCGCTCCTTCCCGGATCCGAGCACAACACCAAGTGGCTCCTCGCAGCCGATGCCGTTCGGTCTTCCATGAGCGACCGCTTGCCGCTACACGTCGGAACCCGCAACTACCGGCGGCTGCAGATCGTTGCAGGTGCACGGAGAAAGGTCCTTGAGGGCGACGAGCAGCCACTGCAGGACCTTCAGAGGCACCTTCGCCTTCACGAAAAGCTGTTCGTGTGGGGAATGGAGACGGGCACCCAGCTCCTTCGTTCGCGGCGGCCGAACTCGACCGGCACATTCCTCTTCCGAGCAGTGGATCACCTCTTGGATCAACACGCCCCATCGGTCAACACTCGCCTGCCCCTGCGCAATCATGCCACGATTTTGGATGCCATACGATGGCTTGAGGTGGGCTCGCCAACGCCTGCATCAGACCCACCCAATCCGTTCCTGAGTCCGAATCAGCAGGGGTTGGTCAATCAATTTCATGATTTGTACTACTCCCTCATGAGCGAAGGCAAGGGCGTCCAAACGATCGGCCTGAAGTGGCTCGGCGTCGACCTCTTTAAATGTCCCCTGGACCTCTGGATCTATCAGGAATGGATTCACGCCCATCGCCCAGACGTGATCATAGAGACGGGCACGTTCCGCGGCGGAAGCGCCCATTACCTGGCCACCCTCTGCGAGCTGGTAGGCCACGGTCGAGTGATCACTGTAGACGTCAGCGCCTGGGAGGACGTGCCCCGGCCTCAACACCCTCGGCTCACCTACATTACGGGGTCGAGTATTGCTGCTGAGGTACTGGCAGAACTACGCCGCCTTGTTGGTAAGGCCACGAACGTGCTGGTTATTCTCGACAGCGACCACACCCGCGATCACGTGCTCGACGAGCTGCGCCTGTACCAGCAATTCATCCCGCCAGGGGGTCTCTTGGTCGTCGAGGACACCAATGTCAACGGTCATCCGACCTACCCAGAGCACGGCCCAGGGCCCTGGGAGGCCGTGGATGCCTTCCTGGCCGAAAATCCCGACTTCATCGCTGACCGTTCTATGGAACGATTCCTGCTAACGATGAACCCACGTGGCTTTCTTAGACGCACGTCCGGTAAACTCTAGCTGTAGGCTGTGAACCCATCGGATCGAATCCTAAGGGGCTTGCGGTGTAGGTGCACTAGATCTAGGAGCTAAATGCTGATCACCATCCTTGTTGGCGCTGGAGCGAGTTTCGGAGCGTTCGATGAAGGGCCCTCCCGACCTCCACTGGGCAACCAGCTCTATGATCGCTTGGTCGCGACCTATCCTGGCTCATGGGGCGAGTTGCCTAAATGGATTCAGGACGAATTCCAAGGTGACTTCGGCTTCGAGGCTGGAATGGTCGCCTTGCGTCAAGAGGCTCTGTCCACTCACCAAGCTCTTTTGGATATGAGTTGCTACTTTGGCTCGTTCCAGTTGCCCACGCGAGGAAGGAATCTTTATAGGAACTTGATCTTCGCGCTAGACTCGCTGGGCCCCAAATTTCAGTATTCCTTCGGCAGTCTAAACTATGAATGTCTTCTGGAACTGAGTATGGCCAATTTAGGGCACCCACCTTATTATTGGGGCAACTCAATGGCAAGCGGGCCCCGAGCGGTCCTGGTTGTCAAGCCGCATGGTTCTTGCAATTTCGTCCCGGATACGGGCAGCAACACCATCCAGGTTGGACATTTTGTCGGCGGCAATGCCTACATCGACACTCCCCATCTCAAAAGTATTGGATTAACGCCTGGGTATTGGAACTCTTCCATACCTGCAGCCATGAGCCTCTATGCACCCGGCAAACCGAATCTCGTCGCGCCGACAGCCGTCAAGAGACTTCACAATGACTGGCGGCGCGTGATTGATCGGTCAGATGCAATCCTCATTATCGGTGCACGGATCATAGCCGAGGGCGACCCTCATATTTGGAGGCCAATCTTCCAGTCCAGTGCACCGATCGGGTTCATCGGAGGCGTGGATGCCATGTCCGAATATTCACTGGGAGTTCGGCTCACCATAATCGGATCAAGGTGGGAGAGCTGCGAGCCTGAACTGCATACGTGGCTTCAACAAACGGTCCCTCAATGAGGAGGAGGGGCAGTTAAGCCGGGTCAGCGGACCTACGGAATGAGTTAGTACGGCGTCGTGTCTATGACTAATGGGCGAGTATTATCTGTTTCGGTGCCAGATCTTGTTCCGTGTGGCGGCGCGTAGGCTTGCCCTCCCATGAATCCGAGAATCTCCCCTCATTGAAGATGTGCGCCCTTCGGCATCTCGGTATGAGTAGATCGGGTTGAATCCGGCGATAGGTTGGCGCCGCCATCACCGGTCATGCCTCCAGCGATGAGTAAGGAGCTCTGGCGTTCAAAGAACAGAGGCTGGCCAGAGGCGCGCTTTAAACGCGCACCGGCCGGGCCCGAAGGCCCGGCCGGAAGTGGTTCAGCGCCGGAAACTAGTGCTGGACGGAGCCCGACATGTCCTTGGCCACCTTGACCAGGTAGTTCACGACCGTCGCCGTGGGGGGGTTCACGCTGTGCACGTTCACGAGGTGAGCGGCCAGCTGGCGGCGGAGATCCGCTTCGTCGGTCCAGGTGGTCTTGAAGCCGCAGGCGCCGGCGCCGGCGTTGGCGCACGCGTACTGGTTAGCCATGGGAGCACGCTCCTTGGGAGAGAGATCAACGGATGGATTGACTGCGAACAGCACCGGGAACCCGGCGCACCCGTCCCTGCACACGGCGGACCGGGCCAAGACAGCCTCATCTCATAGGCGCCCCACCCCCTTCGTGCAGGCCGGAACTAACTATGCCAATAGCTTATCGCATCCTGGGATCCATGCCTATTCAGTATCGGAGGACGGATCGGGGGTCGGATCGGGGGCTGGATCGGGCACCGGCAGCCCCTTGCGCTCCAGCTGCTCGGCATACAGGGCGCTGAGATCCTCCACCAGGCGCTCGGCACTGAAGCGGGAGCGCACCCACTCCCGGCCCGCCGCCCCGAAGCGGGCGGCCAGCTCGGGCGCCGCCAGGATCTGCAGCGCCCGAGCGGCGGTGGCCGCCGGGTCTCGGGCCGGCACGACGTAGCCGGTCTCGCCGTCCCGCACCACCTCGGGCACCCCGCCGACGTCGGTGGCCACCACCGGCCGCCCGGCGGCCCCCGCCTCGATCAGGGCGACGGGGGTGCCCTCGTTGCGGGAGGTGAGGACCACGAGGTCGAGGGCGCCGTAGAGCACCGGCAGGTCGGTGATCCACCCCAAGAACCGCACCCGGTCCCCGAGCACGCTCCCGGCGGTGCGCTCCAGGGTCTGCCGGAGCCCCCCGTCGCCCGCCACCACGAAGGTGACATCGGGGCGCGCCCTCGCCACCTGCGCCGCCATGGCCAGGAAGGTGTCGTGGTCCTTGATGGCCGCCAGCCGGCCCACGATCCCCACCAGGGGCCCGTCCGGCGGCAGCCCCAGCGCCTCCCGGGACGGTGCCGGGGCGGCCGGCCCGGCCAGGAGATCCCCCAGCTCGAGGCCGAGCGGCACCACCCGCCACTGCTCGGGCCTGCCGATGCCGAGGGCCAGCAGCTCGTCCCGCACCCGGTGCGAGACAGTGACCAGCACGTCGGTGTGGCGGGCCAGCCAGCGCTCGGCGGCGGTGAGCAGCTTGGTCTGCGGGCCGGACAGGTAGCCCGACAGCACGTGGCCGTGGGCGGTGTGGACCACGACCGGCACCTTCGCCCGCCGGGCGGCGATGCGCCCCAGCCCGCCAGCGGTGGTGGTGTGGGTGTGCACGATGGCCGGGGACCAGGCCCGCATCTGGCGGGTGAGGGCCGAGATGGCCCGGGCGTCGGCGGCGAAGTCGGTCTCCCGCCGGAGCGAGTCGACCCGCGTGTAGCGCTCCGCCGGGGGCGGGAACGTGCCCTCCTCGGCCTGGGGCGCCCCGGACACCAGCTCGCAGGCGTACCCCCGCCGGGCCAGCTCCCGGTGCAGCATGAGCACCTGGCGGGCGGGGCCGCCGATGTTCAGCCGGGTGATCACCCGCAGCAGCCGGGTGGGGGCCTCGGTCACTAGTCGACCGACACCGGCCGGCGCCCGTCGATGAAGCGCCGGTGCCACAGCTCGAAGCAGAGCAGCGCCCAGAGCTTGGCGCTGTGGTCCGCCCCGGCCTCGTGCTCGTCCAGCAACTGTTCCACCGCGCCGGGGTCGAAGTAGGGCCGGTGCCGGGCGGTGTGGTCGCACAGCGCGTCGTGGGCCAGGTCCCGCAGCTCGGTGCGCAGCCAGGCGGCCACCGGGACGCCGAAGCCCATCTTCGGGCGGTCGAGCACGGCGTCGGGCAACCAGCCCCGGCCGGCCTGCTTGAGGATCCACTTGCCGGAGCGACCCCGGATCTTCATCGACGCCGGCAGCGAGGCGGCGAACTCCATCACCTTGTGGTCCAGCAGCGGGGAGCGGGCCTCCAGGGAATGCGCCATGGTGGCGATGTCCATCTTCACCAGCAGGTCGCCGGGGAGGTAGGTGGCGACGTCGGCGGCCAGGACGGCGTCGACCGGGTCCAGCGCGTCGCTGACCGCCTGGGCGGCAGCGAGCACCCGGTAGGCGTCGTCGCCGGCCACCGCCTCCCGCATCTCGTCGCTGTAGAGGAACTCCTTGTCCCGGTTGGTGAACACCGACATCACCTCGGCGTAGCGGGTGGTGGGCGGGCTGAGGGCGAAGGTCAGGAAGCGCTTCACCTTGCGGGTGCGGGAACGGTGCGCCCCGGAGGGCAGCGCATCCACCCCCCGGTGGGCCAGTCTCGACACCGGCCCCCCGGCGGGGATGCGGGCGGCCAGCTTCTGGGCGACGTAGCGGTCGTAGCCGGCGAAGGACTCGTCGCCCCCGTCACCGTTCAGCGCCACCACCACCTCCCGGCGGGCCAGCTCGGCCAGGGCGAAGCTGGGGATGGCCGAGGAGTCGGCGAAGGGCTCGTCGTAGTGCCACACCAGGCGGGGCAGCAGGTCGGCGACGTCGGAGCCGTGCGGGCTCACCACCAGCTCCTCGTGGCGGGTGCCGAAGCGCTCGGCCACCAGCCGGGCGTAGCTGCGCTCGTCGAAGCGGGCGTCCTCGAAGCCGATCGAGAAGGTGCGCACCGGCTCGGTGGACGCCTCCGCCATCGCCGCCACCACGATCGACGAGTCCACCCCACCGCTCAGGAAGGCTCCCAGGGGCCGGTCGGAAATGAGCCGGATCCGGGTGGCCTCCCGGATCAGCTCGCGCAGCGCCTCCACCGCCTCGCCCTCGGAGGCGTGGGTCTTGGCACTGAAGGACAGGCTCCAGTAGCGCCGTTCGCTCACGATGCCGTCATGCCAGGTGAGGGTGTGTGCCGGCGGCAGCTTGCGGACCCCAGACAGGATGGACTCGGGCGCCGGGACGTAGCCGTAGGTGAGGTAGTGGTGCAGGGCGGTCAGCTCCACGCTGCGCCCCATCCCCCCGGCGGCCAGCAGCGCCTTCAGCTCGGACCCGAACCAGATCCCGTCGGGCGTCAGGCGGTAGTAGAGCGGCTTCTTGCCCGCCCGGTCCCGGGCGAGCAGCAGTTGGCGCCGGCGCTCGTCCCACAGGGCGAAGGCGAACATCCCGCGCAGCGAGGCACAGCAGCGTTCGCCCTGCTCCTCGTAGAGGTGGACGATGCACTCGGTGTCGGTGCCGGTCTTGAAGATGTGGCCCCGCGCCTCGAGGCCCGCCCGGATCTCGCCGAAGTTGTAGATCTCGCCGTTGTAGACGACGGCGACGGTGCCGTCCTCGTTGAAGATCGGCTGCTGGCCGCCCGCCAGGTCGATGATCGACAAGCGGCGCATGCCGAGCGCCACCCGGTCCCCGACGAAGTAGCCCTCCTCGTCGGGACCCCGGTGGGCGATGACGTCGCACATCGCCTTGAGGCGTGCCCGGTCGGGCACCTGGGCGCCGGCGTACCCGGCGATGCCGCACATGGGATCAACCGGCCCCGGGCCTCGTCCCCTCGGTGAACCACCGGACGGTTGCCCCCACCGCCTCGCTCCAGCTGGCTTCCGGCTCCCAGCCCAGCACGTCCCGCGCCCGGCTGATGTCCGCCAGCGAGCTGCGGACGTCACCCTGGCGCTTCGGGAGGCGCTGCGGGTCGATCCAGACCCCCAGGGCCTCGGACACTGCGGCCAGGGTCTCGTTCACGGTCTTGGGCCGGCCGGCGCCGATGTTGCAGACCGCACCGTCCGCCTGGGTGCCGGCGGCCCCGGCGAGGAGGTTGGCGCGCACCACGTCGTCGATGAAGGTGAAGTCCCGGGACTGCTCGCCGTCCCAGTGGATCTCCGGCGCCCTGCCCTGCACCAGGGCCGAGATGAGGGCGGGGAACAGGGCGGCGTACTGCGAGTCGGGCCGCTGGCCGGGGCCGAAGACGTTGAAGTAGCGCAGGGAGACGGTCGAGAGTCCCTTGATGCGGGTCCAGACCCGGCAGTAGTACTCCGCGGTGAGCTTGCTCACCGCGTAGGGCGACATCGGGTTGGGGGTGGCATCCTCCCGGTTCACGCCACCGGTGGTCTCGCCGTAGGCGCTGGAGCTGGAGGCGTAGACCACCCTCCGGACGCCCGCCGCCTCGGCGGCCTCCAGCAGGTGCAGCGTGCCGGTGACATTGGTCTCCTCGGTGGGCAGCGGCTCGTCCACCGAGCGGGCGACGCTGCGCAGCGCCGCCTGGTGGTAGACGACGTCCACGCCCACGCACGCCGTGCGGACCGCCTCGGGGTCACGCAGATCACCGAAGGCGAACTCGGCCCCGTCGGGGATGTTCTCCCGGTGCCCGGTGGTGAGGTTGTCAAACACGCGCACGCCGATGCCCTGCGCCAGTGCAGCCCGGGCGATGGAGGATCCGATGAAGCCGGCGCCGCCGGTGACGAGAACGAGTTGGTCGCCCATCTGGTCGCCAGGGTAGCAGCGCGAACGTTGGGGGCCGGGCTGTACGCGCGCCCTGAGCAGTGTCAGTCGACCGTGACCCGCCGATCGAGGTCGTCATGGAGGGCGTCGATGTCGAGGCCGCCGAACAGCGTCGCGACGACATGGCCCGCGCCGTAGGTCTGCCAGCTCCCGATGGTGCCGCCCTGCGGCCGGGCCGCCTCCATCCGCAGGCTGTCGGGGTGCACCAGGAGGTAGAGCTCGAGGCCGGGGAGCTGGGCGTAGGCCACCGCTTTCTCCCGGCGATCGATGTCCGCGGTGGACGGTGAGAGCACCTCGAGGATCAGCGAGGCGTCGACTTCGTGGAGGCGCTTTGCTCCTGGGCCGCAGGAGACGAACATGTCCGGGTAGTACGCATTACCAGCCGGGGTCACCAGTATGCGGTTCGCCATGAAGAGCAGGCACCGGGCGGAGCGGACCCCGGGGGAAAGCACGTCATAGATGAGACCGGCGATGACATCGTGGCGTTGCGAACCGCCAGTCCGGACGTAGACCCGCCCGCCGACGAACTGGGCTACTATCCATTTCGAGCAAATAGTGGCGGAAGAAGGGCTGGTAGAGTCCAGGGAAAGTGGAAGGGCCCACGGGTCGAGCGGGTCGAGCGGGTCGAGCGGGTGGCCGTTCGCACGCAACGAGCAGCCGTCTGGCGGCCGTGACCGCACTGTGCGTGCTGCCCTTCCTCCTGCTCGTGGCCTTCATCGAGCGCCGGGCGGTGAACATCCCGTACTCCGACGAGTGGGACCTGGTCCCGCTGCTGCGCAAGCAGGCCCTCGGCACGCTACGGCTGTCCGATGTCTGGGCCCAGCACAACGAGCACCGCGACTTCTTCCCGCAGCTCATCCTGTTGAAGCTCGCCCGGCTGACCCACTGGGACCTGCGCTGGGAGCTGGTCGTGAACGTGGTCCTCGCGGTGGCGATGCTGGCGGTGCTGTTGCTGTTGGTGCGCAGGGTCCTGCGCCCCCTGGGTGTGGGGCCCTGTGCGGTGGGCGCGGTCGCCGCTGCCTGGCTGTTCTTCTCCCCGATGCAGTGGGAGAACTGGCTTTCCGGCTGGCAGGTGGGATGGTTCCTGGCATACGGGGCCGCAGTGGGAGCCATCGCTCTCCTGGCCCTGTGGCCGGCCGGCCGCCCAGCCGGGATCCCGGTGGTGGGGGCCATCGTGCTGGGCGTGATCGCCAGCTACTCGCTCGCCAGCGGGCTCTTCGTCTGGCCGGCGGCCC
Organism: Actinomycetota bacterium; assembly: GCA_035765775.1. NCBI lineage: Bacteria > Bacillati > Actinomycetota > Actinomycetota bacterium. Next base: position 33,807 of record DASTWV010000043.1, read on the forward strand.
TCTGCGTCTTCGTGGTGCAGCCCCGCTACCGGCGCTGGCTCTGGGCCTGGGTGGGCGCCGGGCTCGTGACGGCGGCGCTCTACCTCCGGGGCTACCACTCGCCCGCCGGGGCGCCGCCGCTGACCGCCGGGCTGCACCACCCCGGGAACTTCGTGCTCTACCTGCTCGCCTACTTCGGCACACCGCTGTGGGGAAGGCGTGCCGGTGCGGTACTCGTGGGCCTCGGGGTCGTCGTGGGTTTCGCCGTCGCCCTCCGGTACCTGGTGCGCGGCGACCGTCAGGCGCTGCGGGACGCTGCCGCCTGGGTGGGCCTGGCGGTGTTCGCGCTGCTCGCCGCGCTGGAGACGGCGGTGGGCCGGGTGGGCTTCGGCGCCACCCAGGCCACCACGAGCCGCTACACCACGGCGGCGCTCCTCTTCATCGTGGTGACGGTGGTCTTCGGCATCCTGGCCTTCCACACCTGGGCGTCCAGGGAGCACAGCCCGGCAGCCTCGGGGGGCAGGGTGGGGGCCGTCCTCGTGATGATCGTGGTGGCGGCCATCCTGCGCAGCTACTCCTCCGGCATCAGCGGTTCACGCGTGTACCGCTCCTACGAGCTGGCAGGCCGGGCCTGCATGGCCACGGCGACCCCCACCGACCACGCCTGCCTGGCGATCCTCGTCCGGCCACCGGACTACGTCTACCAGCAGCTCACGTACCTGCGCGCCGCCCGACTCGACGGCCAGCACCCGATCCCCGGAGGGTAGGGGCAGGATCCGGCATCGGGACGCCACCCCGACCTACCACACCGTGGTCGCTCGGGAGTTGGGGTGTCCCCGCATTCGACCGTCCTTCGTGACGAGGGGCCACCCATACTCAAGTGCGGTGGCATAGATGAGCCGGTCTGCGGGGTCACCCAGAAATGTGGCGGGCAGCCCTGCCGCTCGATCGGCGATCGAGGGCGTGACTCCGACGGTCCGCACGAACGAAGAGAGATCGCTCAGCCACGTCAGCACTGGGGCCGAGACCAGAATGCGTCCGTGGGCCGCAAGCCAAGCCAATTCGTACCAAGAGATTCCGGCGACGGCCAGTTCGTCGGCGTCCTCGACGGTCTGGCGCGCTCGGGGACTGAGCCGGTCTGCCTCGGTCGACCACCAGTGCAGCACGTGAGTATCGAGCAGGGCCGTCGTCACCGGAGCTCCCACTCGACGCCGGCACTGAACAACTCGTCATCGCGTGCGGCTGACTTCGCAATGCCCGACGCGGCACCCCGCAGGCCACGGGCCGCCCGGGGGGGTACGAGGCGCGCCACTGTCTTGCCCCGCTTCGTAATCTCGACCTCCTCGCCAGCGGCCACGTCGTTGAGAAGCCGCAGGAAGGTGGCCTTGGCCTCGGTGGCTCCCAGTCGCCTCACCATACTGGTCATTCTACTGGTCATTGCGCCCTCGGGCCCCTGTTTCGATGCCGAAGCGCACAACGGACGCGACGTGTGCCGGGCTACGCTTCTCCCATGGGCACCCTCCGGCTGGCCCTCGCCCAGCTGAACCTCACCGTCGGCGACCTCGAGGGCAACCGCGACCGCATCGTGGCGGCGATCGGAGCGGCCCGCAGCGCCCGGGCCCACCTCGTCGCCCTCCCGGAGCTGGCGGTCACCGGCTACCCGCCCGAGGACCTGGTGCTGCGCCCCTCCTTTGTCGCCGACAACCTCGCCACGCTGGATGCCATTGCCCCGGCGGCCACCGGGCTGAGCGCGGTGGTCGGCTTCGTCGACCGCTCCGGCGGCCAGCTGTTCAATGCCGCCGCCGTGCTGGTGAACGGGGCGGTGGGGGCCATCTACCACAAGCACCTGCTGCCCAATTACGGGGTCTTCGACGAGCAGCGCTACTTCTCGCCCGGCAGCGGCATCGTGCTGGCCGAGGCCGCCGGGACCCGGATCGGCGTCACGATCTGCGAGGACCTCTGGCGTCCGGACGGCCCGCACGCCGCCTGCGCCGCGGCGGGGGCCGAGGTCATCGTCAACATCAACGGTTCGCCCTACCAGCGGGGCAAGGGCGCCCTGCGCCAGGAGCTGCTCCGGACTCGGGCCCGCCAGACCAGTGCCACCTTCGCGTACGTCAACCTGGTGGGCGGCCAGGATGAGCTGGTCTTCGACGGCCAGTCGTGCGTGGTGACCCCCGATGGCGCCCTGGTGGCCCGGGCGGTCCAGTTCGCCGAGGACCTGCTGGTCGTCGACCTCCCGGCCACCACGCCGCTCCTGGCCCCGGAGATGGGTAGCGCCGAGGAGGTCTACGCCGCCCTTGTCCTGGGGGTGGCCGACTACCTGGGCAAGAACGGCTTCGCCTCGGCGTGCATCGGGCTTTCCGGGGGCATCGACTCCTCGCTGACCGCGGCGATCGCGGCGGACGCCCTGGGTCCGGAGAACGTCCTGGGCGTGCTGATGCCCAGCGTGTTCACCAGCGCCGAGAGCACCGAGTACGCCCATGCGCTGGCGGCCAACCTCGGCATCGCCACCCTGACCCTGCCGATCACCGGCCCCTACGAGGCCCTTGCCGGCACGCTCGCCCCGGTCCTGGACGGCCGCCCTCCGGGGCTCACGCAGGAGAACCTGCAGTCGCGGATCCGGGGCACGCTGCTGATGGCGATCTCCAACCAGACCGGGCGCCTCGTGCTCTCCACCGGCAACAAGTCCGAGATGTCCACCGGCTATGCCACGCTCTACGGCGACATGGCCGGCGGCCTGGCGGTGCTCAAGGACGTGCCGAAGACCCTGGTCTTCGAACTCAGCGCCTGGCGCAACCGGGTCGGCCCGGCGATCCCCGAAGGGGTCTTGACCCGGCCCCCCACCGCCGAGCTCCGCCCGGATCAGCTCGACGCCGACGCCCTGCCACCTTACGAGATCCTCGACCCGATCCTGGAGGCCTACGTGGAGGAGGACGCCAGCCCGGAGGAGATCGCCGCCCGGGGGTTCCCCCGGGAGACCGTCGCCCGGGTGGTCGCCATGGTCGATGGTGCGGAGTACAAGCGTCGGCAGGCCCCGCCCGGGGTGAAGATCACCGGACGGGCATTCGGGAGGGATCGCAGGCCCCCGATCACCAACCGCTACCGGCCGTTCGTCGGTCCGCAAATGGTGCGCGCCAAGGAGGCGGCGGAGCCTTAGCGGAGCGCCGGTTCCGCGCGCTTCAACCGTTACTGCACCAGAATCTCCCGGGCGTTCGCATACCTTAAGATTTTTTCATTTTCCGCGACGGTCCGGACATACAGCCCGAACAAAGACTCGGTATAGTTCCCTAGTCACTGGACCGCGCCAACCGGGTGTGGCCCCAACCTGAAACGGGGGAATCGCTATGGGTGGACTCGGAGAGCTTCTCGAGAACCTCCTCACCAGCCTCGGCCTGCACGACCTCGGCCAGACGCTGGAGAACCTGCTGGACGGCAGCGACGACGACGACTAGAGCACCCGCACCACGCACTGCGGTATGACGGGTGGGGCGGCCAGCCCCGCCCGTTGCGCGCCCGGGACGGGCCGGGCTGGAGCCGGCTCAGCGGTGGAAGGTGACGCCCTTCTCCAGAGCGACAAGGATGGAGGCCTTCAGCTTGCTTGCTGGCGTGCCGGCGTCGGTCCACCAGCCCCGCAGGACGTCATAGGTCATCGTGCGCTCGGCGATATAGACGTTGTTGAGATCGGTGACCTCCAGCTCGCCCCGGGCCGAGGGGACCAGGGTGCGGATGAGGTCGAAGACCCGGTCGTCGTAGAAGTAGCAGCCGGTCACGACCAGGTCGGATCGGGGCGCATCGGGCTTCTCCTCGATCCCGAGGATCTTGCCGTCGGCCACCTCGGCGACCCCGAAACGGCGGGCATCCTCGGGCGAGACCTGCTTGAGGAGGATCTTCGCCCCCTTGCCCTGGTCGGCGAAGGCCTCGGCCGCTCCGGCCAGGCTCTCCTGGAAGATGTTGTCGCCCAGGATCACGCAGATCGGGTGCCCGCTGACCAGGGACTCCGCCCGGGAGAGTGCGTCGGCGATACCCCGCTCGCCCTCCTGGTAGGCGTAGGTGATCCGGACGCCGAGCGACGACCCGTCGCCCAGCAGTTTCTTGAACTGGGCGATCTCCTCCCCGGTCACCAGGGTGATCTCCTCGATGCCGGCGGCGGCCAGGGTGCGGATCGGGTAGAAGACCATGGGCTCGTCGAAGACGTCGAGGAGGTGCTTGTTCACCACCTTGGTCACGGGATGGAAGCGGGTGCCCAGTCCGCCCGCCAGCACGACGCCCTTCATGCGCACACCCTGACATACGCAGCCACCGCTTGGCGCCAGTCGCGCAGTTCCACCCCGAGGGCGGCCGCCCGGGCGCAGTCCAGGACGCCGTTGGCCGGCCGGGGTGCGATGGGGCCCGGCCGTCCGGCGTTGTAGGCCTCGGTGCTGGTGCGCAGCACCGGTGCCGGGCGCCCGGCGGCCTCCAGGGCCACGGCGGCGACGTCCGCCCACGTCCCGGGCTCGCCGCCGCCCTGCAGGTGGAGCAGGCCGGTGGCCCCCGCCTGGACCAGGGCGACCATGCCGCCGGCCAGATCCACGGCGTACGTCGGCCGCCCCCGCTGGTCGTCCACCACCGTGAGGGCCTGGCCGGGCCGGGCGGCGCTGGCCGCCAGGATGGCCCCGATGAAGTTCTTGCCCTCACCGAAGACCCACGAGGTGCGCACCACGAGGTGGCGGGGCGCCTGGGCGGCCGCCTCCTCGCCACCGAGCTTGCTGGCGCCGTAGACCGAGAGCGGGTGCGGGGGATCGTCCTCCCGGTAGGGGCGGGCGGAGGCACCGTCGAAGACATAGTCGGTGGAGAGGTAGACCAGCAGCGCCCCGGTCTCTGCGGCCGCCCGGGCGACCGCAGAGGTGCCTGCCACATTCACCGCCCGGGCCGCCTCCGGGTCGGCCTCGGCGGCGTCCACCGCCGTCCAGGCTCCGGCGTGCACGATGACCGAGGGCGCCCGGGCTACGAGCTGTCGGCGCACCCCGCCGGGGTCGGACAGCTCGAACTCCGGGCGGTCCACCAGCACCGCGTGCGGCAGGAGTGCTGCCAGCGCCCTGCCGAGCTGGCCGTCCCGGCCGGTGACGACCCAGCCGGCGCCGGTCACTCCCCCGTCGGCCACAGCCCGCCGACGTCGTCCCAGGACAACGGCGGGTTGGCCTGGTCCCGCCCCGAGAGCACCGGCTGGGCGATGCGCCAGGGGGCGGACAGGGTGGCGTCGTCCCAGGCCACCCCGAACTCGTCGCTGGCGTCGTAGTAGCCGGTCACCCAGTAGATGAGGTCCACGTCGGTCACCGCCAGGAAGCCATGGGCGACGCCGGGCGGGATGTAGAGCACCTGCGGCTCGCCCCCGACGAGCGGGACCGGCACCACCGCCGGGGAGGTGGAGGCGGTGCGCAGGTCGGCCAGCATCGCCTGGGCCTCCCCGCCGATCACGTACCAGGCGTCGGCCTGCTTGCGGTGGTAGTGCAGCCCGCGCAGCACCCCGGCGGCCGAGTGCGAGTGGTTGGCTTGCACGAAGTGCACCCCCAGGAGGTCCTCGCGGAAGATCTCCATGAACGACCCCCGGCTGTCGCCGTGCACGACGGGGGTGCCGAGGACGGCGCCCGGGATGCCCGGGATCGGCTCCAGCTTCACCGGGCCGCCGCATCGGTGTAGATCGACTCCGCCTCCGCCAGGTGCGGCCCCCACCAGTCCTCGTGGTCCCGGTACCAGTCCACCGTGGCCCCCAGCTGCTCCCAGACGTCGCCCGGGCGCCAGCCCAGGCCGGTGATGCGGGTCGCATCGACGCAGTAGCGCCGGTCGTGGGCCGGGCGGTCGTAGGCGGTCATGACGATGCGGTCCTCGGGCAGGCCGAGGCGTCCCGCCAGCCAGCGCACCAGCGCCAGGTTGGTGATCTCGGGCTCATGGCGGGGGCCGACGTTGTACACCCCACCCGGGGCGCCCATCGTGGCGGCCAGGCCGACGGCGGCGGCGAAGTCGCCGGCGTGCAGCCACTGACGCACGTAGAGGCCGTCGCCCCAGACCGGCAGCACGTCGCCCCGGAGGCCCCGCACGATCCAGCGGGGGAAGGCCTTCTCGGGGAACTGGTGCGGCCCGAAGGCGTTGGTGGGCCGCACGACCACCACCTCCAGGCGATCGGCGTACGAGCGGGCCAGGTCGTCGGCGATGGCCTTCGACCGGGCGTACGGGCTACTCGCCGCCCCCTCGCCTCGCCCCTTGTCCTCCTCGGCGAAGGCCCCCTCGAGGATCGGGCCGTAGACCTCGTCGGTGGAGACATGGACCACACGGCCCACCCCGTGGGCGAGCGCCGCGTCGAGCACCACCCGGGTGCCCTCGACGTTGGTGCGGAAGAACCGGTCGGGATCCGACTCGCTGCGGGTGACGTGGGTCTCAGCTGCGTAGTGCACGACGAGATCGGGCCGGTACACCTGGAAGACGGCGGCGATCTCGGGCGCCGAGGCGACGTCGGCCCGGACGAAGGCGCAGCGGGGGTCGTCGGCCACATCGCCGAGGCGGCGCAGGTCCCCGGCGTAGGTGAGCGCATCGACGTTCACCACCAGGCCGGCGCCGGACGCCAGGGCGTGGCGGACGAAATGGCTGCCGAGGAACCCGGCCCCGCCCGTCACCACGATGGTCTTGCCCTGCATCCGCCCTCCGGCTTCCTGTTCGCCCGCGTTCGGCGCCCACGTTCGGCGCCCGCGCCGGGGACGATACTGCACTGGTTGGCCGGCGGCGGTCTCCAGAAGCCCGCCCAGGTGGCTGGGGCCTTACTCCGGGGTTACTCCTTCTCAGCCAGCGCCGACTTCACTGCCGTGATCATGTCGGGTGGGCTGGCGAACACCAGGTTCTTCACCTTGCCCTTCAGACCCCGGGCGGCGGATTCCTTGGCGGCGATGACCACGATCGGGACGGTTGCGAGCTCGTCGGTGCCGGCCAGGCCCACGGCCATCGCCCGGCCCTGATCCGGTGAGCGGGTGAGGTCGATGAGCACGAGGTCGGGCTCGATCTTGGGGATCTGCTTGTAGGTGTCCCCCTTCGGCTCCTCCACCCAGGGCACGCTGTAGCCGTTCTGGCGCAGCGCGCTCACCCAGGGGCGGCTCTCCTCCCAGCAGAGAACGGCAACCTTGGCGTTCATTGCTCCTGCTTCCTTCGCGGTGGGTGCGGGCTGGACCCCGCCGGCCGGCGCACAGCCCTACCGGGCGCCATATTGATGATATCCGACCGCCCGCACGGGCCGGTGGCGGGGGGCCGGAAGCGGTACCCTCCCCCCTCGCACCGAACCCTCGCACCGACCCGCGCCCCCATGACCCAACCCATGACCCAACCATGACCCGACCATGAGCCACCCCCTGCCCGCTGACTCCGCCACCCGGCCCGGCGTCCCCGTCGAGCTCGCCGCCCTCGAGCGCGGGGCGGGCCCGGTCGTCACCCTCATCCACGGCGGGATCTTCCATTCCGGCCCCACCTGGGCCCGCCAGATCGGCCCGCTCGCCACCGAGGGCTACCGGGTGCTGGCGGTGGACCGGCGGGGCTACGGTCGCTCCCCGGACGCCCGGGCGCCGGCGGGCGAGCGCATCTCGGTCGCCCTGCAGGCCGCCGATGTCTGGCACACCCTCGACCTGCGGGAGGCCCCGGCCAGCCATCTGGTGGGCATCTCCTACGGCGCACTGGTTGCCCTGGAGGCCGCCCTGGCCCGCCCGGAGGCGTGCACCTCGCTGACGCTCATCGAGCCCGGCCTGCTGGCCTGGCTGGCGGACGATGCCGACTACGGCCCCTGGCTGCAGCGGTGGCGGGAGCTGGAGGCGCGGGGGGCCTCGGGGGCGCCGCTCGAGGAGTGGCTGGGCGAGTTCCTGTCCCTGATCGACCCGCAGATGGCCCGGGACCTGGCGCCGGGATCACCTGCCTACGGCATCCTGGAGCGGGCACTCCCCCACGAGTGGGAGGAGGAGAGCGCCTCGACCTACCAACCCGACCCCGAGGCGTTGGCCGCCCTCGGCGTCCCCACCTTGATCGTCACCGGGGCCGACAGCGAGCCCGCCCCGCATGCCATCGCCGAGCTGATGGCGGAGCGCATCGCGGGCGCCACCCAGGCCGAGATCGAGGGCGCCGGGCATGCCCTGCAGGCCGAGCAGCCCGACGCCTTCAACCGGCTACTGCTGGGGTTCCTCGCCCTGCAGGCGTAACCCGCGGGGGCTCGCCCCGGTCGTAGAATTGAGGCAAGCACCACAGGCCCGGAGGCCCCGCCCCGGGACCAGAGAGAGGAGTGCCCGCCATGCCCACGACCGTGCGCGACCTGGCCCGCTACAAGTCGGACGGCCGCCGCTTCGCCATGCTCACCGCTTACGACTTCCCCACCGCCCGCCTGCTGGACGAGGCCGGGATCCCCGCCCTGCTGGTGGGCGACTCCCTCGGGCAGGTGGTCCTGGGCTACGACACCACCCTGCCGGTGACGATGGACGAGATGCTGCACCATTGCCGGGCGGTCGCCCGGGGGGCGCGCACCGCCCTGTTGATCGGCGACATGCCCTTCGGCAGCTACCAGACCTCGCTGGAGGACGGCATCCGCAACGCCACCCGCATGCTGAAGGAGGGCGGCATGCACGCCGTGAAGTTCGAGGGCTGGATGCCCGAGCTCACCCAGGCCCTCACCGAGCGCGGCATCCCGGTAATGGCCCACCTGGGCCTGACCCCCCAGTCGGTGCACGCGTTCGGCGGCTACCGGGTGCAAGCCAAGAACGAGGAGGACGCCCACGCCCTCGTCGCCCACGCCCTCGACCTGCAGAAAGCGGGCGCCTTCGCCCTGGTGCTGGAGGCGGTGCCCGCGGCCGTGGCCGCCTCGGTGACCCAGGCGCTCGCCATCCCCACCATCGGCGTCGGGGCGGGGCCGGGCTGCGACGGCCAGGTCCTGGTGGTGCACGACCTGCTGGGCTTCCGGGCCGGCGTGGAGGCCACCCGCTCCCCCAAGTTCGTGAAGGCCCAGGCCGACCTCGCCACCGTTATCCATGACGCCGCCCGGGCGTACCTGCACGAGGTGGAGGCAGGCACCTTCCCGGACGAAGCCCATTCGTACTGAGGCCGCCACCGCGGCGTCATCGGTCACGGTCAGATCAACACCAGAATCTAAGTCCCAACCACCCTCCCCGGTTACCCGGCCGACCCGGGGGTGCCAAGGCTCAGCCGCACCGGCTGGCCGGCCACCTTCAGCGCAATCTCGCCCTCAGCCGTGACCTCCGGCTCGCCCGGACGCACCAGCGTGAAGGTGGGAGCTTCAACCGGGGCCAGGCCGGGCAGGTCCACCAGCAGGTAGGCCTCGGCCCCACCCAGCAGGTAGTCGTCCCGCTTGCGATTGCGGTCCACCACCCGGGTGGAGGGCGAGGCAATCTCGACCACCAGGTAGGGGGGAGGAACGAAATGTTCGTCCTGGCGGGTGTCCCAGTCGCGTCGGAGGACCGTCAAGTCCGGCATGTTGAGGTAGCCGCTCCCCTCCGGTACCCGCCACGGTGGGCCGTTGCCCACAATCTGGGCATCCACCACGCTGAGTTGCGAAAAGAGCTGTTCCCACAGCAGTGCGACGGCCTTCTCATGCTGATCCGTCGCCGGCGTCACGATGAGGCTCCCCCACGGGTCCAGCTCGACGTGCGCCACACCCAACTGGGTCCGGAGCCAGTCGAGATCGTCGACGGTGTAGCCTCCTTCGGCCGCACGAACCATGCCGCAGGGTACCCGTTCAGTCCCGCGACTCGAGCGGGGTCAGGGTGAGGCGCACCGGCCGGCCGGCCACCATCAGCGCAATCTCGGTGTGGGCCGTGACCTCCGGCTCGCCCGGGCGCACCAGCGTGAAGGTGGGAGCCTCGACCGGGGCCAGCGCGGGCAGGTCTACGAGCAGGTAGGCCTCGGCCCCGCCCAACAGGTAGTCGTCCCGCTTTCGGTTGCGATCCACCACGCGGGTGGAGGGCGAAGCCACCTCGACCACCAGGTGAGGGGGAGGGACGAGATGCTCGTCATCCCGGAGGTGCCAGCCCGCCGTCAGTACTGCCAGATCCGGCATATTGAGGTACCCACTCCCGCCGGGCACCCGCCAGGCAGGGCCATTGGCCGCAATGGCCAAAGAGTCTGGGAGTTGGCGTACAAGCTGGCGGGTCAGCAGGCTGACCGCGGCCTCGTGGAGGTCCGTCGCCGGCGTCACGACCAGGTTGCCCCAGGGATCGAGCTCGACGTGCGCCACTCCCCACTGGGCGCGCACCCAGTCGAAGTCCTCGACGCTGTACCCTCCCTCAGCTGCACGGGCCATGCACCCAGCCTACGGCGTGGGCGTCTCCGTCGCCCGGTACTGGCCCGCCCAGAACGCCGTGCGGGCCAGGTAGGCGGTCTGCGCCTGGGGGTCGGCCAGGCCGTAGGCCCCGCTGTAGTCCTCGTAGCAGCTCCCCTGGTTCGGGATGCAGAACGGCTGCGCCGGCTCGATCTGGGAGCCCTCGTGCCATTCGTTGTAGCTGGTGATGGTGATGAGGTCCGGGGCGGCGCTGATGGCGCCCGACCACATGGAGTCGTACGTCGCCCCGTTGCTCCGGGAGCGCACCCGCGTGTCGCCAGTGGCCCGGGTGGCGTCGTAGCCGGGCGCCACCGACGGGGCGCACAGCAGTCCGTTCGCCCGGGCCTGGGTGCACAGGTGGGCGAAGTCCGACCCCGAGAAGTTGTACGGGTCGTAGGTGTAGATGCCGTCGAAGCCCCCCGCCACGGCGAAGGGGTTCAGCAGCCCTGCCTTCATCGCCGAGGCGCCTCCGGTGGCGAACAGGGTGATGGCGGGGTACTGCGCCCGGATGAGCGCCCAGTTGTTGGCCGAGATCTGGGTGGTGTCGTAGACGTAGAACTCGGTGATGCCTTTCGCCATGAGGTAGGGGATGTCGGAGGTCACCGAGGACGCGGTCCTCCCCACGTAGGGCTCCAGGTGGATGGCGACATCGATGCCATGGGCCGCCGCGATCGGCAGCGTGGCGGTGAGGGCCTGGTCGATGTAGGTGCCCTGGCCCCACCAGGAGAAGACGATCTGGTTGATCCCGGCGGCGGCGATCTCGGCCATCTGGGCATCGATCACCGCCGTATCGGTGCTCGAGTAGGCGCCCCGGGTCGGGTAGAAGGTGGACCCGATGTCCGTGGGTGGGCTGTGGCCCCCCTCATCCCAGTGCAGCCAGCCGCCATTGGCGGTGGACGACGGGGTGCCGTACCAGCCGTAGTAGAAGACGCTCACCACCCCGGTCACGTGGTTCGGCACCGGCGCCATCCCGATCACCCCGCTGGCATGGCCCCCGGCGCTGCCGAAGAAGGCGGCGTCGCCGTACGAGAACACCCCGCCGTCCGAGGCGGCCAGCCAGTAGCCCTTGCCGCTGGGCGTCGCCGCCATGCCCACCACCGGCTTGACCAGCGGGACCGAGCCCGCCGAGCCGTAGAAGGCGGCGTCGCCGAACGAGAAGATCCCCCCGTCGGAGGCCACCAGCCAGTAGCCGGCGCCGTCCTGGGTCGCCGCCATGCCGACGATGGGCTTGTTGAGGGGCACCGAGCCCATCGATCCCAGGAACCCGGCGTCGCCGAAGGCGAACACGCCGCCGTCGGAGGCCACCAGCCAGTAGCCGTTGCCCGAGGGGGTCGCCGCCATGCCGACGATGGGCTTGTTGAGCTTGATGCTGCCGGTCGAGCCCTCGAAGGGTGTTCCGTAGTTGAAGATCCCTCCGTCGGAGGCCACCAGCCAGTAGCCGGAGCCACCCGGATCGGCGGCGATGCCTACCACCGGCTTGTTGAGCTTGATACCCCCCGCCGAGCCCTCGAAGGGCAGGCCGAAGGCGAACACGCCGCCGTCGGAGGCCGCCAGCCAGTAGCCGTTGTCCAGGGTGGAGTTGGCGATGCCCACCACGGGCTTGTTGAGCGCGCCGGGCACGCCGCCCTTGTCCACCGCCGCCCCGTAGTGCAGCACCTGCCCGCCGGCGGTGGTCAGCCAGTACCCCTTCGCCGCCCGGCCCGCAGACCGGGGCGTGACGGGCCTGGCCGGCGTGTAGGTGGGCGTGACGGTGGCGGTCACCTGGCTGGGAGCGCCGAGCAGGGCCTGAGCCGCCGGGTCGCCCGACCCCGCGCCCCCGGCCGCCGAGGCCCCGCCGGCTGCGAGGGCCACGCCGAACAGGGCGAGCACCACCAAGGCGGCGACCCGGGGAAGGGTGGCCCGGAGCCGCCCGATCAGCCCGCCGCTCCCGGTCGAGGAACACCCGGCACAGCGTGGCTTAGGCCTGTTGCCAGGATCGCTGCGCCAGTCACGGTCAAGACAATACCGCGGGTGGAGCGGCGTCACCTGGGTTTGGGCGATCGCCCAGCCGGGCAATGATCGGCCACAGTGTGCGGACGTAGGTGGCCATCACCTCGGCCGCCTCGCTGGCGAGGTCGGGATCCTCGTGGTCGGTCTCCGCCAGGCACTCTGACAGGCGGCGCCACTGCGCCCCCATCGGGCCGAGGGCCCGGCCGGCCACCGCCGCCGGCAGGGCCGGCCGCCACGAGGGCTCGGCCTCCTGCAGGGCGTGCAGGACCTCGTCGTTGGCCACCGGGCGGGGGTGCTCGCAGTGCAGGCCGACCTCGAGCACCGGCGCCTTCGTGGGCGACCAGCGCGGCCCGACCCGCTGGACCTCGAAATGCACCGGCCCGTCGCCGTACCACAGCTTGAGGAGGCGGGAGCTGCGCACCGAGCGGTAGTCGCGCAGGGCCGGGCCGAGCAGCCCGCGCAACTCGTCGTCGATCTGTTCGAAGAACTCCCGGCTCATGGGCCGGACTGTAGCGCCGCCCGGAGTAGTCTCAGGCCCGATGGCGGAGCCCGGCACCATCCAGGAGCACTACGACGCCATCATCGTCGGGGGGCGGGTGGCGGGGGCCTCGCTGGCGACCCACATCGTGCAGCAGGGCTACTCGGCCCTGGTCGTCGAGCGGGCCGCCTTCCCCCGGGACACCCTGTCCACCCATATTTTCCAGAACCTCGATACCCTGGAGCGCCTCGGAGTCCTCGACCGCCTCCTCGCCACCGGCGCCCCCCTCCTCACCGAGTTCCGCCTGCGCATGGACGGCCTCGACCTGTCCCAGGACCACGACGACCTCCCGATGCTCGCCGTGCGCCGGCGGGTGCTGGACCCGATCCTCCTCGACCGGGCAGCCCGCGCCGGCGCCGACGTGCTCAGCCCGGCCCGGGTGACCGGCCTCCTCAGCAACGGCGCCCGGGTCACCGGCGTTCGCCTGCGGGACCCCGGGCGCCGCGAGCGCGAGATCCACGCCCGGGTGGTGGTGGGAGCCGACGGGCGCACCTCGACCGTCGCCCGGCTGGTGGGCGCCCGGCGCTACAACGTCACCCGCAGCGAACGGTCGGGCGGCTTCGCCTACTTCGAGGGCGTGGAGCCCGGCCCGGTCTTCCACTTCTACGTGGAGGGCACGGACTACTTCCTGGGCTACTCCACCGACAGCGGGCTGTTCCTCGCCTCGATGATGTGGGGCAGCCCCGACTTCCGGCGCTACCACGATGCCGATGGCACCGCCTTCGACGCCGCGCTCGCCACCTGCCGCCCGCTGGCCAAAGCCCTGGCGGGCGGGCGCCGCATCCGCCCGCCGGTGTTCATCGGCGGCTGGGAGGGCTACTTCCGGGAGGCGGCCGGCCCGGGCTGGGTGCTGGTGGGCGACGCCGGGCACTTCAAGGACCCCGCCCCGGGCCAGGGGATCTCCGACGCCCTCCGGCAGGCCGAGGGCCTGGCGGCCGCCATCTGCCGGGGCATCGAGACCCACACGCTGCCCGCCCAGCTGAAGGCCTGGTGGCGCTGGCGGGACTGGGACGCCGCCGAGATGTACTGGTGGGCACGGGAATTCGGCCGGGGGGGCCGGCAGTCGCCGGTGATCGCCGAGATGCTCCGGGCGATGGCGGGCAGCCCCCGGGCACTCCGGGCGACACACGAGATCGTGTTCCACCGCCGCCGCCCCTTCCGGGTGTTCACCCCGCCCCGGGTGGCAGCAGCGGCGACCCGGCTGCTGGTCGCCGGGTCCCTCCCCCGGGGCCAGGTGCTGGCCGAGACCCGCACCCTGGTACGCCGGGACCTCGAGCGCCGCTACCGCACCCGGCGGCCGAAGTACGAGGAGTAGCCCTCCGGGCAGTACGGTGGAGGCATGGCCCGGTACGGTCCCACCACGGCGCTGATCGTCGTCGACGTCCAGAATGACTTCGCCGACCCCCGGGGCAGCCTGTCGGTCCCGGGCGGCGAGCAGGCCCTCGGCGCGATCAACCGGGAACTGGCCGAGGCCCGGGCGGCGGGCGCCTTCGTGGTCTTCACCCAGGACTGGCACCCACCGGTCACGCCGCACTTCGCCAGCGACGGGGGCACCTGGCCCGAGCACTGCATCGGCGGCAGCTGGGGAGCCGAGCTGCACCGGGACCTCGCCGCCCTCCCCGACGAGCCCCGCATCCGCAAGGGCGTCGGCGGGGAGGACGGCTACTCGGGCTTCACGGTCGCCGACCCCACCGGCGGGCAGCGCTCGCCGACGGGGCTGGAGGACCTGTTGCGGGACAACGGGATTGCGCAGGTGGTGGTGGTGGGCCTGGCCACCGACTACTGCGTGAAAGCCACCGCCCTGGACGCCGTCACCCTGGGCTTCCCAACGGTTGTCGTCGAGGACGGCGTCCGGGCGGTGGACCTCGCCCCAGGCGACGGTGCCCGGGCCGTCGCCGAGATGCGAGCCGCCGGGGTCACGGTTGCCTAGGCCTCAGGCGGACTACCTCAGCCGGCGACCGGGTCCTCGAGCAGCCCGATGACGTTGCCGTCGGCGTCCTTCACCGAGCCGACCAGCCTCCCCCCGCCGACATCCCGGGGCTCGGCGTTCGACGTCGCCCCGCCGTCGATGAGCGCCTGCATGGTGGCCTTGATGTCGCTCACGTGGTAGAAGGCCTGCGGCCCGCTCTGGCCCTCCCGGTGCCCGTGCGGGTTCAGCCCGATGTGCTGCTTGCCCACCTGGAAGCCCACGTAGTAGGGCGAGTCCGCAATGGGGTCGGAGCCCAGCAGCGTGGCGAAGAGGGCCTTGCTGGCCTCGAGGTTGGTGGTCGGGTAGATGATGGTCCACACCCCTTCGTTCATGTCCTTGCTCCTTTCACCGCTCTGGCGTTTCGGTCATCCCACTGACGGATGCGCCGCCGCGCATGTGACAGGCAGGCCGCGTCCGCAGTAAGCCCCGGCCACCCTCGGCAGCCGGTCAGCGGGAGCCGGTGATCGGGGAGTCGGTGGCCAGCTCCTGCACCAGGGCATCGACCACCTCGACCAGGCTTCCCGAGGCCGCGGCGATGTCACGCTGGCGCAGGTAGGAGGGACCCGTCTCCAGGATGGTGAGGCAGTGGCGGAGCTCCGCCAGGCACCCGAGCCGCTGGGCGACCGGGCTCAGCTCGTCGACCAGGGTGACGATCGCCTCCCGGATCTTCATGAGGTCGCCCTCCTCGTCGATGATGATCTCGGCCTCCATCCCGTAGCGCACCGCCCGCCATTTGTTCTCCCGGAGGATCCACTGCTTGGGTTCGGGCAGCGCGAAACCTCGCTCGCACAGGCCCTCCATCCACTCGACCAGGCACTGGCTGAGGGCGGCGACCGCGCACACCTCGCTGAGGGTGGGCATGCCGTCGCAGATCCGCATCTCCACAGTGCCGAAGTCCGGGTGCGGCCGCACGTCCCACCACACCTCCCGGATCGAGTCGACGGCCCGGGCGTTGATCAGCGTGGTCATGAAGCCCTCGAAATCGCTCCAGGTCTGGAGCGGGTACGGCAGGCCGGCGGTCGGAAGCTGCTCGAAGATCTTGGAGCGGCACGACGCCAGCCCGGTGTCCTGGCCGAGCCAGAACGGGCTCGAGGCCGAGAGGGCCAGGAAATGCGGGATGTAGTAGGCGAGGGCGCCGGCCATCGCCACCGCCCGCTCGGCGGAGCGCACGCCGACGTGGACGTGGATGCCGAAGATCTGGAGCTGGCGGGCGGGCCACTGCATGGTCTCGACCAGCCGGCCGTAGCGGGGGTCGGGGCTGATGCGCTGGTCGATCCAGTGCGAGAACGGGTGGGTCCCGGAGCACATCATCGCGACGCCGGCGTCGGCGCAATGCGGCGCCAGGGCGGCGATTGCCGACTCCAGGTCAGCCCGGGCGTCGGCCACGGTGTCGCACACCCCGGTATTGATCTCGACGGTGCATTCCATCAGTTCGTGCTTGGCCCGCACCGCCGCGTGGCCGGCGCTGCTCCGGGCGAGGGCCTCCAGGATCTGCGAGCCCTTGGAGGTCAGCTCGCGGGTCGCCGTGTCGACGAGCTCAAGCTCCATCTCGACGCCGAGGCTGGCTCGTGGTGAGGCCTGGAACACGATGTGCACGCCGAACTGTATTCCCGTTGGCGGCGGGGCGCTACACGAACGACGTCATTTCAGCAGCTCCCACACCAGCAGCGGCCACAGCTCGGCGCAGCGCCGGAGGGACTCGGCGTCGATGCGCTCGTTGTCCCCGTGGGCCATGGTGGCGAAGTCGGCGAAGCTCAGCCGGTCGCTGTAGAGGCCGAACCCGTAGGCCGTGGCCCCCATCATCCGGAAGAACCGGGCGTCACTCTGCCCGGCGGCCAGGAACGGCACCAGGACCGACCCCTGGGCAGTGGGGAGAAGGGCCGAGGTCGCCCGGGACAACGCCTCCCACAGCGGTGAATCGGTGGTCGACTCCGTCGGCGGGGCGTCGAAGTCCACCGTGAGGCGCACCGAGTCCCACAGGTCGCCGAGGGCGTCCCGGAGCATCGCCTGCACCTCGTCGCCCCCATGCGCCGGCAGTGTCCGGATGTCGAGCTGGATCTCGGCGGCGTCGGGGATGACGTTGCGCTTCACCCCGCCCCGGAGCACCGTCGGGGCGATGCTCGTGTGGGTGCAGGCGTGCGCCATGCCCGCCCAGGGGGCGAGGGGGTGGCGCTCGGCGATGTCGCCGATGCGGCGGGCGTCAACCAGGGCCGCGGTGTCCTCGGCGCTCAGGTCCATCCCCTCCACGAAGCGGCGCCACACCGCCGGGATGTGCGCCTCAGGCCGGAACGCGGCCAGCCGGCTGACGATCTCGGCCGCCTTCACCACCGCGTTGTCGGTGCGCAGCGGGCGGGCGCCGTGGCCGGGGCTGCCCTCCACGTTGATCGTGCACCAGTAGGCACCCTTCTCGGCGACCGTCACCGGGAGCCGCAGCGGCCCTCCCGGGGTGGCTGCCGGGAGCGGCATGCGGAACAACCCGGGCTCGGTGACGACGTAGTCGCACCGGATGGCGTCGGGGTGGTGCTGCGCCAGCCACTCGGCCCCCAACCGCCCTCCCGCCTCCTCGTCGGCGACTGCCAGGTACAGCACCGTCCCCCGGGGACGGGTCGCAACCCTGGCCCCGGTGGCCCCCGTGGCGAGATGGCGGGTCGCCACGGCCATCGACGCCGTCAGGCTGAGCATGTCGACGGCTCCCCGGCCCCACACTTCACCGTCGACCACCTCGCCGCCGAAGGGGTCCCGCACCCATCCGTGGGGATTGGCCGGGACCACGTCGGTGTGGCCCATCAGCATCAGCGTCGGGGCGTGCTCGTCGGCGCCCTCCAGGCGGGCGAGGAGGCTGACCCGGCCCGGGTGCGGCTCGAAGCGCTGCAGCTCCAGCCCGGGCACGTCGAGGTAGGAGGCCAGCAGGTCGGCACTCACCGACTCATGCCCGGAGTCGGGCGTGCCGTCGTTGATGCACGCGTTGCGGATCAGCTGGCTCAGCAGCTCAGTTGTCTCGCCCTCGAGGTCCGCCATCGCTCCGCTCCGTCCGGGGTAGCCAGTCCATCAGGCTACCCAGGCCGGGCGCTCACCTCGCGGTTTCCGACGCCAGCAGGTCCATGAGCAGGCCGTCGTGGAAGGTGCCGTCGAGCCCCCGCTCGTACTCCCGCAGGATCCCCACCGGCCGGAAGCCCACCTTTTCGTAGGAGCGGATCGCCCGGGCGTTGGCGGCGGCGGGGTCGATGGTCAGGCGGTGGTGGTGGCGCTGGTCGATGAGGAAGCGCACCAGGAGCCCGACCGCCTCAGTGCCCAGGCCGCGGCCCTGATGGGCGGTGGACAGGAAGATGTCGATCCCGGCGTGGCGGTACTGCTCCACCGGCTGCTCGCAGTACTGGATGCCGCCCGCGACCGCCCCACCGGCCTCGATGACCAGCATCACGCACTCGCCGTCGCCCGCCAGCGCCTCGGCGAGGTCCTCCTCGTCGTCGGGCTCCCCCCACCACAGCATGACCGACGCCTCGGCGAGGATCGCCCGCAAACGGGGGACGTCGTCCGGCTCGCCCGGGCGGAGGACCACGCGGTCACCCCGCAGGACAGCCAGGCGGGGGTAGGGGTCGGGCGCCGCCGGGATGCTACTCGTGGCCGGCGGCCAGCTCACGGGAGCGCTCCATCGCCGCCTGGATGGCATTCAGCAGGGCGGCCCGCACCCCGGCCTGCTCCAGCTGGCGGATCGCCATGATGGTGGTGCCGCCGGGGGAGGTCACCGCCTCCCGGAGCTCGACGGGGTGCATGTGGGCGTCCCCGAGCAACCGGGCGGTGCCCAGCATCGTCTGGACGACGAGGTCGGTGGACACCCGCCGGGACAGCCCGAGCATGATGCCGGCGTCGATCATGGCCTCCGCCAGCAGGGCGAAGTAGGCCGGCCCGGACCCCGATACCGCGGTCACCGCGTCCATCGACGCCTCGGAGACGGTCACCACCTTGCCGACGTGGGCGAGCACGGCCTCGGCGGCCTCCAGGTGCTGGCGGGTGGCCGAGCTGCCGGCGCACACCCCGGCGATGCCCTCGCGCACCTGGGAGGGGGCGTTGGGCATCGCCCGCACGACCGGGACGCCGGGGGGCAGGCGGCGCTCGATGTAGCTGGTGGAGATGGCGGCGGCCACCGAGAGCACCAGGTGCTCGGGGGTCACCTCGGTGGCGATCTCGTCCAGCAGGTGCTCCACGTCGGTGGGCTTGACCGACACGACGAGGGTGCGGGCCTCCCTGGCCGCCTCCTGGTTGGAGGTGGTGGCGTGGAAGCCGTAGCGGGCGGCCAGCTCTTCGGCTCGCTCCGGGCGCCGGGCGGTGACGATGATCTGGTCGGGCCGCTTCCAGCCGGACGCGGCGAGACCGGCGGCGAGGATCTCGCCGATCTTGCCGCACCCCAGGATCGCCAGGCCGTCGTCCACCGGCCGAAGTATAGGGACGCCCTACGATGGCACGACGATGCCCAACCACCTCCTCCTGCAGATCGCCGGCAACGAGCGGCTGAAGGAGCTGATCTCCTCGAGCCCGGTCACCCGCCCGGTGGTCGAACGCTTCGTCGCCGGCGACACCCTGGACGACGCCGTCCGGGTCGCCCAGGAGCTGAAGGCGGGCGGCGTGGGGGCGATCTTCGACTACCTGGGTGAGAACGTGTCCACCGAGCAGCAGGCCGACGCCGCCATGGCGGCCTACATCGCCAGCCTGCGGGGGATCATCGCCCTCCGCCTGGACGCCCACGTGTCGGTCAAGCTCACCCAGCTGGGCCTCGACCTCTCCTTCGAGTCCGCCCTCGGGCGGCTGCGCCAGATCGTCGAGGCGGCCTCCCAGGGACCCCGGACAAAGGTGGCCATCGACATGGAGTCGCACGCCTACACCGACCGCACCATCGAGGCCTACCGAGCCCTGCGGCCCTCCACCGACCGCCTCGTCCTCTGCCTGCAGGCGTACCTGAGGCGCACCGAGGCCGACGCCGGGTCCCTGGTCGCCCTGGAGCCCAGCGTCCGGCTGTGCAAGGGCGCCTACGACGAGCCGAAGGAGATCGCCTTCGGCCACCAGGCCACGATGGGCTCCTACCGGCGCTGCCTGGCCCTGCTGCTGCCCACCTCACCCTGGACGGCAGTGGCCACCCACGACGAGCTGTGCGTCAAGGAGGCGATCCGCATCGCCCGCCGGCGCCGGGTGACGGCCGACCGGTTCGAGTTCGAGATGCTCTACGGCGTGCGCCGGGACCTCCAGGCCGCCCTGGTGGAGCAGGGCTACGGCGTGCGGGTCTACCTGCCGTTCGGCACCCAGTGGTACCCGTACCTCATGCGCCGCATGGCCGAGCGGCCGGCGAACCTGCGCCTGTTCGTGGAATCGGTCCTGCGGGGCTGAGCCGGGCACGCCCCGCTTACCCCGGCCGCCCAGCCAGCCCGCCCTGCTCCCACCGGCCCCGGCTGGGCTACCCCCGGAGGGCCGCCTTGGGGTACGAACCCAGGACCCGCAGGAACGACGTGTGGTCGGCCACCGCCTGCAGGGCCTCCTGGGCGACCGGGTCGTGGGCCGGGGCGTCGAAGTCCACGTAGAAGTTGGATTGCCAGGCCTTGGCCCTCGAGGGACGGTGCTCCAGCTTGGACAAGTTGAGGTGGCGCTCAGCGAAGGCCCCGAGGCAGCGGTACAGCGCCCCGGGCACATCGGCGGTGGTGAACACCACCGAGGTCTTCTCCGGCGGGCCGAACAGCTCGGCCGGGTTGCCGCTGCGGGCCGAGGCGATGGCCACGAACTTCGTCGAGTTGTCGGCCCGGTCCTCGATGTCGGAGGCCAGCACCTCCAGCCCGTACAGCTCGCCGGCCTCGGCCGAGGCGATGGCGGCCGCGGCGGGCTGCTTCTTCTCGGCCAGGAGGCGGGCGGCGCCGGCGGTGTCGTGCACCGCCACCCGCTCGACCTGCAGCGAGTCGAGGAACTCCGAGCACTGGTCGAGGGCCTGGGCGTGCGAGTAGACGGTGCGCACCTCGTCCATGGCGGTACCGGGCAGCACCAGCAGGCAGTGGGAGATGCGCACGATGGTCTCGGCGACGATCTGCACGCCGTGGCGCACCAGCAGGTCGTAGCTCTCGTTGATGGAGCCGGCGTGCGAGTTCTCCAGGGGCACAACCCCGTAGCCCACGGTCCCGATCTCCACCGCCTCGAAGACCCGGTGCACCGAGTGGAACGGCACCGACTGCGCCTCCTTGAAGAGGCGGGTGACCGCACGCTGGCTGTAGGCGCCCGCCTCGCCCTGGTAGCCGACCTGCAGGACCCGGGCGTCCGTGTTCGTGATCATTGCCGGCGAAACCTAGCACGACGACTCCGCCGGGCCCCGGACGCGGTTAAGGCCCGAGCTACCTCCGAATCGACAGCCAGAGCGCACTTCCCCACACACTCCGACCGCCGACCCCTTAGCAACTCGGGCCCTAAGCGTCCCAAGCGACCTCTTGAAGGGGAGCCGCTGGTGCGACGTCGAGGACCCCTCGTCGAGCCTGCCGCCTCGCCCGGCGTTCCCCCTGTAGCAGCGGGTTTCCCCTCCGCAACGGGCGACCGCTCGGGTCCGCCGACCTGCTCTTCCAGAGTCCCCGGACGGCTACCTCCGGCTCCGTTCCCCCTGCCGACCGCTTGGGACAGGGGGCAAGATACTTATCCGACGCCGGGGGCGTCAAGGGGCGGGCCGGAGATTTCTTCGCGTGCTCGGAAGTTTCTTCGCGCTCCCTGCTCCTGCCCCCGAAGGGCGACCGATTCGGCGTGATCGCGAGCGCTGACCATGTACAGATCGGTCAATTCCGCAGCCGAGCGATCCCAGGAGAAATCCCGGGACGAGCACTGGGCGAGGCGCCCCATGCTCTCGGCCAGGGGCCGGTCGGACAGCACCCGCCAGATTCGTTCGGCGAAGGCGGCGCTGGCCCCGGGCTGGACCAGGAAGCCGGTCTGGCCGTGGCGCACGATGGCCCGCAGCCCGCCGACCGCGCCCCCGACCACCGGCGTGCCGCACGCCTGGGCCTCGAGGGCCACCAGGCCGAAGGATTCGGTGTGCGACGGCACCAGGGCGACCTCGGCCGCCTGGTAGAAGGCGGGCAGCTCGCCCTGGGGCTGGGCGGGCAGGAAGCACACCGCGCCGGCGACCCCGAGACGCTCGGCCAGCGCCCGCAGGCGGGCGGGCTCGGCCTCGCCGCTGCGCCCGGAGCTGCCGCCGACGATGACGAGCATCGCCTCCTCGAGGGCGAGCCGGCCCCAGTCCACCAGGTGGGCAAGCGCCTGGATCGCGGTGTCGGCGCCCTTCAGCGGCTGCAGCCGGCCGACGAAGAGCAGGAGCCGGCGGCCGGCCAGCGCCGGTGCCCCGGCCTCGGCCAGCCGGGGGGCCAGGGCGGCCCGCGCGGCGGCGGTGTCCCCGTCGGGGGCGGGGACGAAGCGGGTGTGGTCGACGCCGGGGTGGATGACGTGGATGCGCTCGGGGTGGGCGGCGTAGAGGTCCACCAGCCACTCCCGCTCTTCCCAGGTGGAAGCGACGATGGCATCCGCCTCGGCGATCACCCGGGCCTCGCCCCGCAGGCGGACCTCGGGCTCGATGGCCTCGCCCGCCGCCCGGCCCTCGTTCTTGACCCGCCCGAGGGTGTGGAAGGTGTGGACGAAGGGGATCCCCCAGTGGGCGGCCAGCCGGGCGGCGACCCGCCCCGAGAGCCAGTAGTGGCTGTGCAGCAGGTCGTAGTGCACGCCCCGGCGCTCGGCGTCACGCACGAGGTTGGCGGTGAAGCTGGGCAGGTACGCCGGGATCTCCTCCTTGGAGAGCCCGGGCGGCCCGGCGGCGATCGGGCGCACCTTGACCCCTGGGAACAGCTCCCGGGTCTTCGGCCTCCCGCCGGACTCGCTGTCCTGGCGGGTGTAGATGTCCACCTTCAGACCCTGGGCGGCGAGCGACCGGGCCATCTCCCGCACGTAGACCGTCATGCCCCCGGCGTCGCCCACCCCGGGCTCGGCGACCGGGTTCGAGTGCACCACCAGCATCCCGACACGGCGCAGCCGCCGGTGCGGCACGGGGGCGAGCGGGGTGTCACGGACGGCCAGGGGGGTCTCCTTCGCGGCAGCGGACTGGGGGTGGCGTGCGCGGGCTGCGGACCTATGGTACCCAGCACCCAGGTATAGTCGGGCCCCGAACGACCCTCAGGTCTTCCCGGGCCGGGTGATCTGCACGGCGTGCAGCGGGAGGCGCTCGGCCCCCAGCTCGAACTTGTAGCGCTCGGTGCCCCGCAGGAAATCGAAGCGAGCCATCCCGGCCGCGATGCAGCGCTCGATGAGGCGCACCACCAGCACGATGCCGGGCGAGATCCCCCCCTGGCCGGCGGTGAGCGCCGAGTTGTACAGGTAGAA
Source organism: Actinomycetota bacterium (assembly GCA_035765775.1). Lineage (NCBI taxonomy): Bacteria > Bacillati > Actinomycetota > Actinomycetota bacterium. The sequence goes on from DASTWV010000043.1 coordinate 56,994, forward strand.
GGACCCCTCGTACGGGAACGAGAACGTCGTGGCGATCCGGTCCCCGCCAGCCGTCTGCAGGAAGTCGAGGCTGAGCATGCCGTGGGGCTCCAGGGTGCGGGCGATCCGGGTGAAGAACGTCTCCCGCGCCGCACCCATGAAGTGGCCCTTCTCGCCCTCGCTGCCCCGGTGCATGGCGAAGAAAGCCGCAAGGTCGGCATCGAGGCGCTCTGGGGTGGTGGTGGTGAGCACCGCGCCCGGCGTCGCCTCCTCGAAGCGGCGCATCTTGCGGCGCAGCTCGTGGCGGCGGTGCTTGCCGAGCTGTTCCAGGTAGGCGTCGAAGGAGTCCGGCAGGCTCATCACGGCGGTCATCTCGTGCTCGTCGATCACAAACGGCAGCCCGAGCCGGTCGGCGGCCTCCACCAGCCACTCGGCGAACTGGAAGGGCACCGGCAGGCAGCGGGCATCGACCTTGGTCCAGCCCGGGATCTCCTCGACGGCGTAGGTCAGCAGAGCCTCGGCGATGGCCGGCTGGCGCTCGTGCCCGGCCGAGATCGGCCCCATGTAGTCGGTCAGGTCCTCGCCGCCCAGGAACGTGAGGCACCCGGGGCAGTCGGGGCCGGCGGGGTCCAGGACCAGCGGCGCCAGGCCCACCGGGTCCGGGTCGAGGAAGGTCAGGACCAGGAGGCGGCGCCCAGCACCGAACTCGCCCCACCACGCCCGGCTCCACTCGGGAGTGGCGAACACGTGGCGGTAGGGGTCGGCGGCCAGCAACGCCGGCCACTGGGGCAGGTCGAAGGCGGCCTCCCCCTCGGTGACGGCGACATCCACGGCCGAGACGCTAGCACGGGCCCTGTTGTGGGCCGGTCTTGTCGTACCCTCCAGGGCGTCTACCGGCTGGCGGGCATGACCCCCAGCGTGCGCCAGGACATGATGGCGGCCGTCCTCGCCGGGGGCACGGGGCCGTACTGTCGCACCGGGCCGCCGCCTGGCTCCTGGGCCTCCCCGGCGGCAGCATGGCGCCGGCGATCACCGTGCCCCGCGGCCGCCGGCCCCGGGCGCCGGGGGTGACGCTGCACACCACCACCGACATGCCGGTACCGGATTGGGGCGTGCACCAGAACATCCCGGTCACCACACCCGCCCGCCTCCTGGGTGACATGGTCCCCGTCACCTCTCGCCGGGAACTGGAGATCCTGGTGGACGCGATCCTGGCCAAGGACCTGGCTAAGCGGTCCCGGATCGCCTGGCGCATCCAGGAGCTGTCCAGGCAGGGCCGGGAGACAGGCGTGCTGGTGGAGCTGCTCGAGGCCCGCACCGACGAGGCCGGGGTCCCGGCCAGCGTGCTCGAAAGCCCATTCCGGCTCGTGGTCCAGGGCTTTCCCGGCCTCACCTTCAACCGGCGGGTGGTGGCGGGCAAGGAACGCCGGGTGGACTGTGACCTCAACCCGCTGAACCTCATCGCTGCCTGGGCAGCGGTAGACCCGCGGGTGGCGGATCAGGCGATCTGCGGCTCCGGGAGCGGCAGCACGGACGCCAGGCGCAGGAAGACGTCCACCACCTCGGGATCGAACTGCACGCCCGCCCCCGCCTCCAGGCGGTCGAGCGCCTCGTCGACCGCCAGGGCCCGGCGGTAGGGCCGGTCGGTGGTCATGGCGTCGAAGGCGTCCACCACCGAGAACACCCGGGCGCACAGCGGGATGTTCCGGCCCGTCAGGCCCTCGGGGTACCCGGTGCCGTTGAACCACTCGTGGTGGCAGCGGATGACGTCGAGGGCGTCGGCGTCGAGGAAGCGCAGCGGTGCGACGATCCGCAGCCCCATCGGGACGTGCGAACGCATGATGGCCTCCTCGGCCCGGGTGAGCGGCCCGGCCTTGTCGAGGATGGACTCGGGGACCACCACCTTGCCGACATCGTGCAGCAGGAAACCGTACTCCAGCTCCGGGTTGACCATGTCGGCGTCGATCGCCTCGGCCAGCGCCAGCCCGTAGGTGCGGCAGCGCTCCAGGTGGGAGCCCGTCACGGCGTCCTTGGCGTCCACCATAAAGGCGAGGGTCTGGACCATGGAGTAGTCAATTGCCCGCCGCTCCAGCACCAGCTCTTCGAGGCGCGCCTTCTGCGCCCGCTCCCGCCGGTACGCCTCGCCCACTTCTTTGGCGAAGACGAGGAGCTGCTGGCGCGTGCGGTCCAGGTCCATTACGTAGTTCCCTGCGACGTCCTCAGCCACCGGTCGTCCCCCTCCCCCAAGCGGCGGCCTCCGCCGCCACTAACAAGATTAGCGCCCGCGACTGGCGGAAAGATACTCCTGCGGGCCACCGAAGCGGTGAGTTTTTCTTCAGGCCCGGGCGACGCTCCGAGCGGTCCCGGGCGCGCCCGGGATAGGCCCGGTCGGTCCCGCAACTCCCGAAACGGGGCACCGACCTAAAGCTGCAGCCCGATCCCGCCGACGCTTACTCACGCGTGCACTAGTCATTTTTCGCTATGGCACACCATCCCGGCGGGCCACCCCTCCGGGGGGCTGTAGGCCGGAACGCAGGGCGGCAGGAGTTCGCAGTGCGACGTACTGGCGGTTCGAGGATGTTCATCTGGGTGATCGCGGTCCTGACCGCAGGGCTACTCTCGGTCACCCTCTTCGCCATGAACCGGTCGCTGCAGAACGCCATCTCGCCCCTCTTCGCCGCCGGGCGGGTGCAACCCACCGCCGCCGCCGGATCGCCCAGCCCGCTGACGCCGGCCACCCCCATCGTGCTGGCCACAGCCACCACCGTGCCGCCCGCCGAGCCCCTGGTGGGCGTGAACTTCGCCGCCCCGGACACCGGCTCCGGCCTTTCCCCGAATCCCGCCCCGAATCCCGCCCCGGCGCCCGCCCACGCACCCCAGGCGCCCGTCCACAAGCCAGCCCCCAGGGTGCTCGCCGCCGCCATCTCCGTGCCCAAGGCCGGGGCGTTGGTGGCGCCGGTCGCCGAGGTGCCCCGGCCCCCGGTCGCGCCCGTGAAGGCCGCGGTCGCGCTCGCCGCGGCGCTGCACTCCCCCACCCAGACCGCCTTTCTCGACATGCCTGCCGTGGCGCCCCTGTCCACGCCGGCAGTGGCGGCAATCGTGCTGCCGGTGCCGCATGTGATCACCACGATGCCCATGCCCACCCCGACCGCGACCCACCATCACCACGACGGCGCCCAGGAATCGGTGGGGACGAGGAGCGGGGGCCACAACGGCCGGAGCCCGGACCGCGGGGACAGCCGGGACAGCTAGAGCGCTTCGGCGGGCTACGAGGACAGCAGGGCGGTCGGGTCTTCCTGGCCCTCGCGGTAGCGGCGCACCAGCTCGGCGGTGAACTGGTCCATGACGCCCTGGACCCGGCGGCGGCGCTGGGAGGTCTCCCGCTCCGCCTCGGTCAGGCGCTCGACCATGTCGCCGATCTCGTCGGAGGTCAGCTCCTCGAGCCGGGCCAGGTCGGCGGTGGACGCCACCCGCTCCACCTCCCGGCGCTGGTTGTCGGCGTTGGCCGGGGCCAGGATCCGGGGCAGCCGGCCAGCGGCGCCGCCGACGCCCTCGGAGAGGATGCCGGGCAGGTCCTCCACCATTTCGGTCACACCCAGGCTCTCGCCGTCGGCCATCTTCTCGGCGCCCGCCCGCAGGATGTCGAGCTTGCCCTGGATGAGGCGGCGGGCGTAGGAGATCTCCGCCTCGAGGGCCTCGCACTCGTCCTTGCGGCGGCGGATCTCCTCGACCGGCATGGCCTGCAGGCCCTCCACGTAGGTCGGATCAACGATCCGATCGATTGTCCTGCGCGGTCCCTCGGCCATACAACAACATTACCAAGACTTGGGAGGCCCGCTTCCCACCGACCGCACCGGCGCAGCCGCGCGGGGACCCGGGGGCCCCGTGGCATGATTGCCTCGTGCGTGGCGTCGAGGATTACCTCCAGCAGATCAAGCGCCTCGAGGAGGGCGGGCAGCGCTGTACCGCCACCGTCCTCGCCCAGACCCTGGGCGTCTCCCTCCCCTCGGCCAGCGAGATGCTGAAGCGCCTGGCGGAGGAGGGCTACCTGGAGCGGGAGAAGGACGGGGCGATCCGCCTGACCGCCTTCGGCCGGCCGCTCGCCCACCAGGTGCTGCGCCGCCACCGGCTGGTCGAGCGCCTCCTCACCGACATCCTGGGCATGCCCTGGCACGAGGTCCACCGGGAGGCCCACCGGCTGGAGCACGCGGTCTCCAGCCGGGTCGAGGAGCACCTGGCCGCGGCCCTCGGCTACCCGGAGTACTGCCCGCACGGCCACCCGATCTGCCCGGTCGACCGCCGGGAGCTCCGCCCCTTGGAGGCGCTGCACCCGGCCGAGCAGGCGGCGGTGGCCCAGATCTCCGAGATCTCCGAGGAGCTGCTGGCCTACCTGGACCAGATCGGCATCAGGCCGGGGACAGTGCTGACCATGGTCGAGGCTGCCCCGTTCGACGGCCCGCTCACCTTCGAGGGCGAGGGTGGGCTGGTGACCGTGGGCCGGGAGGTGGCGGCCCACGTCCGGGTGTGCGACCCGGCGCAGGCCAGCTGGATCGAGCGCCGGGCGATGGGGATCGGGAGCCGGATCTAAAGCGCCTCGAACGCCCGCCGGATGAGGTCGGCCTGCTCCACGGCGTGCACCTTGAGGCTCCCGGTGGCCGGGCTGGCGCTGGCCGGCCGGGCGACCACCGACAGCGGGAGGCCCAGTTCCTCGGCGAACGCCGCCTGCACGACGCGCCAGGCCCCCATGTTCTTCGGCTCCTCCTGGACCCAGACCCACTCGGTGGCACCCGGGTAGGCGTCCAGCTCCCGGCGGAGCGCCTCGGCGGGGAACGGGTAGGGCTGCTCGAGGCGCACGACCGGGAACCGCAGGCCCCGCTCCTCCCGGAGCTTCACCAGGTCGTAGTACGGCTTGCCCTGGGTGAGCAGGACCCGGGTCGGGGCGTCGACCGAGGTCACTGAGGGATCGCCCAGCACCTCGCAGAAGTGCCCCTCCACCAGGTCGGCGGCGGCCGATCTCGCCGCTGGCAGGCGCAGCAGCGACTTGGGGGTCATCACCACCATCGGTTTGGCCGGCATCCGGTGGGCCTGAGCGCGCAGGGCGTGGAAGTACTGGGCCGGCGTGGACGGCACGATGATCTGCATGTTGTCCGCCGCCCCCAGCTGCAGGAAGCGCTCCAGGCGGGCGCTGGAGTGGTCGGGCCCCTGGCCCTCGTAGCCGTGCGGCAGCAACAGCACGAGGCCGCTGCGCTGGCCCCACTTGTCCTCGGCGGCGGCCAGGTACTCGTCGACGATCACCTGGGCGCCGTTGACGAAGTCGCCGAACTGGGCCTCCCAGGCCACGAGGGCGTCGGGGTTGCCCACCGAGTAGCCGTACTCGAAAGCCAGCGCCGCCATCTCGGAGAGTGGGCTGTCGTAGATGAAGAAGCGGGCAGGGCTCTCGGGCAGGAGCCCGCCGAAGCCGCCGGAGAGGGTGGCGAGCGGGATGTGCTCGGCGGCCGTGGTCTGATCCACCAGCACGGCGTGTCGCTGGCTGAAGGTCCCCCGCCGGGTGTCCTGGCCCGCCAGGCGTACGGTGCGCCCCTCCACGAGCAGCGAGCCCAGGGCCAGCGACTCGGCCAGCGCCCAGTCGATGGCGTCCCCCTTCAGCGCCTCCCGCCGGGTGTCCAGCCACTTGCGCAGCTTGGGGTGCACATCGAAGCCGTCAGGGACCTCCACCAGGGCGGCGAGGACCCGGTCCAGGGTGTCCCGATCCACCGTGGCCCCGTCCCCGGCGGGCTGCAGCGCCTCGGGCCGCAGGAACGCGATCCGGGGCGGTCGGGCGGGCCCCTGGGTCTCGTCGAAGGCCTGCTGCAGGCGGCGGCGGAAGGCCTCGAGGTGCTCCTCGGCCTCGTCGATGCCCAGGTCGCCCCGGTTGACCAGGGTCTCGGTGTAGCGCTTGCGCACCGACCGCCGGGCCTCGATGGCCCGGTACATCAGCGGCTGGGTGAAGGCGGGGTCGTCGGCCTCGTTGTGCCCCCAGCGCCGGTAGCACCACAGGTCGATGATCACGTCCCGGCGGAAGGTCTGGCGGTACTCGAACGCCAGCCGGGCCACCCGCAGGCAGGCCTCGGGGTCGTCGCCGTTGACGTGGAACACCGGGGCCTGGATGACCTTGCCGACGTCGCTGGCGTACGTGCTGGAACGGCCGAACGTGGGGCCGGTGGTGAAGCCCAGCTGGTTGTTGACGATCACGTGCACCGTGCCGCCGGTCCAGTAGCCCTTGAGCTGCGAGAGGGCGAGGGTCTCGGCCACCACACCCTGACCGGCGAAGGCGGCGTCGCCGTGCACCAGCAGCGGCAGCACCTGCGCCTCCCGCACCCGGTCCAGCAGGTCGAGCTTGGCCCGCACGATGCCCTCCACCACGGCATCGACCGATTCCAGGTGGCTGGGGTTGGGGGCCAACATGACGCCCAGCCGGTTGCCCGCCCGGGAGGTGTGCTCCCCGGAGGCGCCGGTGTGGTACTGGACATCCCCCGAGCCGTGCACCGCCTCCGGGTCGATGTCGCCCTCGAACTCCTGGAAGATCTGGCCGTAGCTCTTGCCGACCACGTTGGCCAGCACGTTCAGCCGGCCCCGGTGGGCCATGCCGATGACCCCCTCCACCAGGCCCCCGTCGGCGGCCTCGTCCAGGATCGCCCGCAGGATGGGGATCAGGGACTCGGCCCCCTCCAGCGAGAAGCGCTTGTGGCCCACGTACTTGGTGTGCATGAAGCGCTCGAAGGCCTCCGCCTCGCTCAGGTCCTCCAGGATGCGGAGCATGTCGGCCCGGGAGGTGAACGCCGGGACGCCCTCGACATGCTCCTGGATCCAGCGCTTCTGGGCCGGCTCCTGGCTGTGCATGTACTCGACGCTGGAACGGCGGCAGTAGGCGTCCAGGAGGATCGCCAGGATCTCGCCCAGGGTCAGCTCCTGCTTGCCCGCCAGGCCCCCGGTGTCGAAGCTGCGCTCCAGGTCCCAGATGGTGAAGCCGTAGGTGGCGGGGTCCAGCTCCGGGTGCATCTGGGCCGGCTTGGCGGCGAGGGGGTCGAGGTCGGCCATCAGGTGGCCCCGGACCCGGTACATGTTGATGAGCTGGCGCACCCGGCCCTGGCGGCGCTGGGCGTCGGCGGACCCGGCGGGCGGGTTGACGTCCCGGCGCCACGACACCGGCACGTAGGGGGCGCCCATCGCCTTGAAGACGTCCTCGTAGAAGCTGCTCTCCCCCGCCAGGAACCCGTGGACCCGGCGCAGGAACTCACCGCTCTCGGCCCCCTGGATCACCCGGTGGTCGTAGGTGCTGGTGAGGGTCAGCACCTTGCCGACGCCGAACTCCGCCAGCCGGTGGGGGTCGGCCCCGGCGAACTCGGCCGGGTAGTCGATGGAGCCCACGCCGATGATCGCCGCCTGCCCGGCCATCAGCCGGGGCACCGACGCCACCGTGCCGATGGTGCCCGGGTTGGTGATGGTGACCGTCGTGCCGGCGAAGTCGTCGGGCGCGAGCGTGCCGCCGGACGAGCGGCGGATCAGGTCCTCGTAGGCGGCGAAGAACTCGGCGAAGCCGAGGGCCTGGGCGCCCCGGATGTTGGGGACCACCAGGCCCCGCGTGCCGTCGGCCTTGCGGACGTCGATCGCCAGGCCGAGGTTGACCTCGGGGCTGCGCACGACCTGCGGGACCCCGGCCACCTCCCGGTAGACGGCGTTCATCGCCGGCACCTCGGCCAGCGCCCGGGCGACCGCCCACCCAACGAGGTGGGTGAAGCTCACCTTGCCGCCGTCGGTGCGCTGCAGGTAGGTGTTCAGCGTGGTGCGGTTGACCTCGAGGAGCCGGGCGGGCACCGTGCGCATCGACGTGGCCGTGGGCACCCCGAGGCTCTCGGTCATCCGCTGGGCGGCGAACCGGGCCGCACCCCGGAGCGGGGTGCCTACCCCGCCGGCTGGGGCGGCCGGGACCGCCGGGACCGCTGGGGCCGCAGGAGCGGCTGGGGCCGCGGCATGGCCGTTGCCGGCCGCGGGGGCCGATACCGGGATGGCGGGCATGGGGCCGGTGGCGTCGGGCGAGAGGGTGCGCTGCGGGGTGCGGGGCTGGTAGCCGGCGAAGAACTCCCGCCAGCTCTCGCTCACCGAGGCGGGGTCGGCGACGTAGGCGTGGTGCATCTCGTCGATCAGCCAGGTGTTCGGGCCGAAGTCGCCCCGATCCAGCTTGCCCGCCACGTACCGCCTCCCCGTCGGAGCCCTCCACCCATCGTACGCGGCCGGGAGGTCTCCGGCTGCGATCTACGCCTGCAATTCCTCCTCGAACAGCTCGGCGACCACCCCGTAGGCGTCCGGGCGCCGGTTGTCGTCCATCGGGATGAGCAGCAGGCCCCGGCCCCGGGCGGCGGCCACCGCCAGGGCGGGATCATTGGTATCCATGATGGCGATGGCGGGCACGCCCCGGGCCACCGCCGCCCCGGCGAAGCCGTGGTCGGCGAAGACCAGGTCGGGGGCCTCCGGTCCGTCCCCGTTGGCCAGCACGTGCTCGAGCACGTGCTCCATGGCGTTGGGCAGGTGGGTGTGCAGGACGTTGGCGCCGTCGGTGAGCGCCGCCACCCCGCCGAAGTACTCCAGGCGCAGGGCGCGGCCGTCGTGGTGGTACAGGATCTGGCCATCCATCGGCCGGACGATGCTCGCCCCCGCCCGCTCGAGCGCCCGTACCAGGCGGCCGTGGTGGACCAGGAGCCCGGTGGGGTGGCCGGTGGCGACGAAGATCCGGTGCTGCTGGCGGCACGCCGCCTTCAGGCGGGCGGCGGCTGCCCGGATGCCGGCGATGGTGGCGGCCGGGTCGATGTGCTCGGCCCCCGGCGCCGCCCCGGTCACCGCGGCAACGGCGGCGAGGGCGTCCTCGGCGCTGGCCGACGTGACCTCGGCCATGCCGAAGGTGAAGTCGGTGTCGCCGGTGGCGAGCATCCCGGCGTTGCGCCGGTTGGAGGCCTCGGAGTGGGACTGGTGCGGCCCGGCCAGCCCGCCGGCGATCAGGCGGGCGACGACCTCGTCGTCGGTCATACCTGCAGTTCGATGGGGGTCGCGTCGACGGTGCGCACCACACCGCCCCGGGAGAGGCGCACGGTGACGCTGCGCCCGATCGCCTCGCCCACCATCACGGTCTGCAGGTCGCCGGCGGTGCGGATCGGGATGCCGTCGATGTCCAGGATCAGGTCCTCGGGGCGCAGCCCGGCCCGGGCGGCCGGCGACCCGTCGAAGACCTCGACGATCTCCACGCCCGCCCGGCGGCCGGTCTCCTCGGCCAGGCGGGGCGGCAGCGGCCGGGGGCCCACCGCCACGCCCAGGTAGGCCCGGCGGAACCGGCCGTCGCGCATGAGGGCGCCCACGATGCGCCGGGTGGTGGCGTTGATCGGCACTGCCAGGCCGAGTCCGACGCCCGCCACCGCGGTGTTGATGCCCACCACCCGTCCCCGGCCGTCGGCCAGGGCACCCCCGGAGTTGCCCGGGTTCAGGGCGGCATCGGTCTGGATGACGTTCTCCACCATCCGCATGGCGGCGCCCTCCCGGGTGGGGAAGGAGCGCCCCAGGGCGCTCACCACCCCGGCGGTGACCGAGCCCGAGAACCCGAGCGGGTTCCCGATGGCCACGACCAGCTGGCCTACCCGCAGCCCGTCGGCATCGCCGAGGGCGGCCTCGGGCAGGTCGTTGGCCGCCGCCCGGAGGACGGCGAGGTCGGAGAGCGGGTCAGCCCCGACCACCTCGAAGTCGATCTCCCGGCCGTCGGTGAAGGCCGCCTCGCCGCTCTCGGCGCCGGCGACCACGTGGGCCGAGGTGATGACGAAGCCGTCGGGCGTGATCACGACGCCCGAGCCCGACCCCTGTGCCTGCTGGCCGTTGCGGGCGCGCCGGGTGACGGTGAGGCTGGCCACCGAGGGGATCAGCCGCTCGGCCACGGAGGTCACTGCCAGCGAGTAGGCGTCGAGGGCCTCGGCGTCGGTGGGCGCTCCGGGCTGCTCGGCGGGGCGCTCCGCGGGCAGCTCCGGGCCCCGGAAGGCGAGATCGATGAAGCGCAGAGAGTCCACGAGAAAGGTATACCACCGGGGCGGATTTGTCGGGTTTTGCAATCTGTGTACATCGGTTTGCCCGGCAAGGACACTCCCGCATACACAGAACTTCGTCAAACCTCCGGGCGGACGACTAGTCGGGGGTGATTGCCCGTCTCTCGGTCTGTGAGTGTCTAGGGGTGCCATAGGGACCTGAGCACTCACAGACCCCGCACCGCTGGCCCAGCGTGTTGAAGGCGGGGCCGCACGCACACCGCCCGGGCTAGCCCGGCGGCCAGGTCATCGGGCGGCCCCCCAGCACGTGCATGTGCAGGTGGCCCACGGTCTGGCCCCCGTCGGCGCCCACGTTCAGCACCAGGCGGTACCCGGACTCGGCCACGCCCTCGGCCTGGGCCACCCACTGGGCGGTGGCCACCATCTCGGCCAGCAGGCCGGCGTGCGCGTGGGTGAGGTCGGCGGCGTTGGTCAGGTGCTCCCGGGGGATGACCAGGGCGTGGACGGGGGCCTGCGGATGGATATCCCGGAACGCGATCACCCGATCTCCCTGGCGCAGGACATCGGCGTCGACGTCCCCGCGCGCCAGGGCGCAGAACAGGCAGCCCTCCACGTCAGGAGTGGATCCGGCCCGCTGCCTGGTCCAGGTGGCCGCCGGAGCGCCCCGACCGCAGGGCGATGATCTGCGCCATGATCGACACCGCGGTCTCCTCGGGGGTCCGGGAGCCGAGGTCGATGCCGAGCGGGGCATGCACCCGGGCGATCTCCTCGTCGGTGATGCCCACCTCCCGCAGGTTGGCCTTGCGCTTCTCATGCGTGCGCCGGCTGCCCATCGCCCCGATGTAGCCCACCGGCGACTTCAGGGCGAACTCGAGGATGGGGATGTCGAATTTGGGGTCGTGGGTGAGGATCACGATGGCGGTGCGCTTGCTGATCGGGGCGGTCTCCAGGAACTCGTTCGGCCACTGGACGATGACCTCGTCGGCCTCCGGGTAACGGTCCCGGTTGGCGAAGATCTTCCGGGCATCGACCAGGGTGACTTTGTAGCCCAGGAACTTGCCGAGGTGGACCACGGCGCTGGCCAGGTTGACCGCGCCCAGCACGTACATGTCCGGCGGCTGCGAGAAGGCCTGGATGAAGACCTCGACCTCCTCGGAGTTGCCCTGCCCCTGCGGCCCATAGGTCCGGGTGCCGGTCTGGGACATCTCGATCATGCCCCGGGCGTGGTCGAGGACGGCCCCGTCCAGGCCCTCGTCCCCCAGCGAACCGAGCACCGACTCCTCGCCCACCAGCATCTTGGCCCCCGGGTTGGGGCCCTGCACCTCGGTGACGAGGGCGACGGGATCCTGGGCGTCGATCGCCTTGCGCAGCGCGTCGAAGATCTCACCCATTACCAGTCCACACGCTCGATCATCAAATGGACGGTGCCCCCGCAGGTGAGGCCCACGGCGCAGGCGTCCTCGTCGGTGATGCCGTAGGTCATGCGCTTGGGGGCGCCGGTCTCGATGACCGTCATCGCCTCGCTGATGGCTGCAGGCTCGACGCACCCGCCCGAGATGGAGCCGAGCACCTTGCCGTCCTCATTGACCGCCAGCGCGGCGCCCGGGTCCCGGGGGGCCGACCGCTCGGTGGCGATCAGGGTCACCAGAGCCACCTTCTTGCCCTGGTCCAGCCAGTCCGTTACGCCATCCAAAATGTCGAGCATTGCGGCTCACCTCCTGATCGGCCGGTTGTTGCAGGCCCTCGCGTCGCAGGCTATCGCAGTGCAAGAACTACCTCGCCCGGGGGCGATATTCCCGGGCCGATGCGCCGCGAGCGAACAGAGGTGGATAACTGGACCCCCCGGGTATCCTGGTCCCAGGCAACACGAGTGCAACCCGAGTGCAGCCCGAGTACCAGGGACACCAAACCGGGGAGGAACGACATGGCCGAAGTCGTCGAGCTCGACGGCGACAACTGGGATACCGAGGTGATGCAGTCCCCGCTCCCCGTACTCGTGGACTGCTGGGCCACCTGGTGCGGGCCGTGCGCCCTCATGGAGCCCGAGGTTGCGGCCCTCGCCGACCAGGAGCAGGATCGGCTCCGGGTGGCGAAGATCGACGTCGACGCCTTCCCCTTCCTCATGCAACTCGTCGCCGACATCGACCTGCTGCCCACGTGCCTGCTGTTCGTCAACGGCGAACTGGCGCATACCATCCCCGGGTTCCATGCCAAAGACGAGCTCCTCTGGGAGATCGAGCCCTTCCTCAAACGCCGGAAGATGGAGCAGCCACCCATGACGTCGCTCACCTCCGAATACTGAGTGACTAGGTAAGACGGCGGGTGGGGGATGGTTTTCCCCGAAATCAGGTGCTGGCGCTTCAGCTTCGCGGGCGGGGGGACGACTCTAAGTAGGACAGAACGCCACACCACTCACCGAGACACGGAGACGTCGATATGACCGACGGGGGACTTCCGGACTACATTGCCGATCACTTTGAATACCTGGTGCGCTGCTCCAAGCCCGCCCGCCTCGGCCAGCTTGCCTTCTTCGGCCTCGGGCTTGTCGTAGCCCTCGCCGGGCCGTTCTTCCTGCCGGACCTGGTCAACGCTTCCGGGCTCGTCGACAAGGCGATCTTGTTCGTGGGCGGAGCGGCCTTCGTGGCTTCCTTCCTCTGGTACGTCACCTGGCTGCAGGAGCGCCGGGACAAGTTCCGCAAGGAGATGCCCACCAGCTACGCCCGCTGGTTCGGCGCCCGCCGGCGCAGCCCCTTCGGCGGCCTGCACATCCGCCCGAACCTGCGCCTCGCCCGCCTGCAGCTGCGCTACCTGCTGACCTCGGTGGAGCCCTCGTCCAGCGAGACCCTGGCCCTCACCATGGACTTCGCCCGCCACAGCCTCGTCTAGCTCGCCACGACACCCGAAACGCGAACCAGCGCGAGCCACCCGGCCCGCGCTGGTTTTTCCGTATTGGAGTCCGTATTGGAGTCCGTATCGGAGAAGGGCTAGACCGAAGCCTCGACCTCGATGTCCACGGCATCCTTCAGGCGGAAGGCGCCGAGCGGGCCCTTGAAGGGCTTGATGCCGAAGTTGCTCTGGACGATGGTGGCCGTGGCCTTGACCCGGCCCCCCATGTCGGAGAGGTTGACGGTCAGCGGGCCGCTCTTGCCGGCGATGGTGAGGGTGCCCTGGACGGTGGCCGAGTTGCCCGACGACGAGACCGACGAGGACTGGTAGCTGATCTGGCCGGAGCCCAGGATCTTGCCGGTGATGTTCTTCTTGATTTCGTTGCGGTCGTTGTCGCTCAGGGGCTTCACGCCGCCGTGGCCCTCACGGATCTCGAAGGAGCCGATGTCGACCGAGGCGGAGAGCGAGCTGGCGCCGGGGTCCTCCGCCACGGTGGCGGTGGCATTCCAGCGGGTGGCCTCGATGACCAGGGCGTGGGCCATCCGGGCGCCCGGGCCTTCAACGCCGGTCTTGATGATGAGTTTGCCGTTCTGCGGCCCCAGGTTGTAGGTACCGGGCTCTATTGCCACGAGTCGACCACCTCCGTCTAAGAAATCGCCCACCCCTAAGCGGTGGGCGGCGAGCGTACATTACCAGGCTGACATTCCCGCAGGCCCCGAGGCGCGCACCACCTCCCCCGGGCCCTAATGCTGACTACCTGAGGGTGTTCATTATCTAAAAATGCCCTCGCGCAACGCAACAGAAACCGCCCGGGCACGATCGGTCACCCCCAGCTTGCGGAAAATCGCCCGCACGTGGGTCTTCACAGTGTCCTCGGAGATCACCAGGGCGTCGGCGATCGCCCGGTTGTTGAGGCCGTCCACCATCGTGCGCAGCACCTCGCTCTCCCGCTGGGTGAGGCCCATCTCGGACCCCGGCCAGATGTGCCCCGGGCGCACCTGGGCGGCCCGCCGGGCGATCTGGCCGGTGAGGGCCGGGTCCACGATGGTCTCGCCCCGCCCCACTTCCTCCAGCACGCGCACGATGTCCTCGGGCGAGGCCCGCTTCAGCATGTAGCCCTTGGCGCCGGCCCGGAGGGCCTCGAAGACGTACTGCTCGTCCTCGTACACGGTGAGGAACACCACCGCAAGTCCGGGATGGGTGGCGGTGATCACCCGGCAGGCCTCGAGCCCGGACTGGCCCTGCAGGCGCACGTCGAGGAGCACGGCGTCGGGCATGTCCCGGGCGATCTCCCGCAGGGCACCGGCCAGGTCCGGGGCCTCGCCGATGATCTCGACCTTGGTGTCGCGCAGCATGGCCCGCAGCCCGGCCCGCACCATCTGGTGATCGTCGACGATGAGCACCCGGATGCGGCCCTCGCCCTCCTCAGCGCCCTCGCCGCTCCGTGGGAACGTCACGCCACCCCCTTGGTGCGCCCGCCCGACAAGCCGTCCTTGAGGGCCGGGCGCTCCACCGGGATCCGGATCTCCGCCCGGGTGCCGCGCCCGGGCTCGGAGGACAGCGAGAGCGTGCCGCCGACCATCGCCAAGCGCTCGACGACGCCCGCCAGCCCGAAGGAGGTCTCCGGGCGCAGGCTCCGGTACGCCTCGACGTCGAAGCCGCGCCCGTCGTCGATCACGATCATGCGGATCTCGTCCCGCTCCGACTTCAGGTTGACCTCGACGTGGCGGGCGGCGGCGTGCTTGCGGACGTTGTTGAGCAGCTCCTGGCAGATGCGGTAGACCGCGGTCTCCAGGTGGGTGGGGTGGGGCTGGATGTCGGTGGCGACGTTGACCTCCACCTCGGGGCCGAAGGTCCGCCGGGCCAGTGCCTCGACCGCCGGGACGAGGCCGAGGTCGTCGAGCGTGGCGGGGCGCAGGTCGTAGATTGCCGAACGGGCCTCCTCGAGGGCCTCACCGATCAGCGACTTGGCCACCTCCAGCTCGGCCCTGGCGGCCGGGACATCCCGCTCCAGCAGGCGCTCGCAGGCCTGCACCCGGTACCAGATCGAGATGAGCTGCTGGGTGACGCCGTCGTGGATCTCGGTGGCCACCCGGCGGCGCTCCTCCTCCTGGGCGGCCACCGTCCGCTTCACCATGCCCTGGAGTGCCTCCTCCTGGTCCTCCAGGGCGCGGAAGAGGGTGGCGTGCTCGATGGCGGCGGCGAGCAGCGAGGCGACGTGGTTCAGCAGGTCGATGTCGCGCTGGCCGAAGGCCCGGTACCGTTCGGTGTGCAGGTTGACGACGCCGATCAACCGGTCGGCGGGCGAGATCAGCGGGACGGAAAGCATCGAGGTGTAGCGGTCGCCGCCCAGGGCCGGGATGTACTTGTAGCGGGCGTCGGCCCACTTGTTGTCCGGGATGACCACCGGCTCGCGGTGCTCCGCCACCCAGCCCGAGACCCCCTCGCCCAGGGCCAGCGTGACCGTGCCGACCACATCGGTGTACGGTTCGCTGGCCGCCGCCAGCACCAGGCGCCCGCCCCCCACCGCCTCGTAGAGGTGCAGGAAACAGGCATCCACGGCGGTGGTCTGCAGGACGAGTTCGACCGCGGCGGACAGCACGCGATCGAGGTCGACCCCCGACGAGAAGACTTCGATGATGCGGTTGAGCGCCCGGTTCTCCTCCTGAACGAGGTTCAGGGCCGTACGTAGCGCTTCGCTGTCTCCGGCCTCGGCCACACGCTCTGTCTCCCGGCGCTCCGCCCCCGGCGCCGCTGTCTGCGGCGTCTCCGGCGTCTCCGGCGTCTCCGGCGGGCAGGGCGCAGGTTAGCATCGCCCCACTGCAGGAGGGCGGCGGTGCCGTCAGCCCTTGGCGCCCTCCTGGGCCCGCAGCAGGTGGCGGGCGCTCACGATGCCCACCAGCTTGCCGTCATCCACCACCGGCAGGTGCCGGAAACCGTTGTCCAGCATCAGCGCCACCGCCTCGGAGATCAACGACGCCGGGGTGGCGACCAGGGGGTCCTTGGTCATGACGTCCTCCAGGTGGGTGTTCCAGGGCACGAGGCCGCGGGCGACCGCCTTCATGACATCGCGCTCGGAGATGATGCCGACCACCTGGCCCTGGGTGACCACGACTGCGGCGCCCACGTTGCGCTCCACCATCGACTGGGCGGCCTGCTCCAGCGTGTCATCGGGCCGGGCGGTGGTGACGTTGCGGTTCATGTGCTCGCCGACGGTCGTCATCCCTGGACCCCTCCTGGGCTGCGTGCTGAGGCTGCGAACGATAACACCCGCCCGGGACCGCCCAGCAAGTCCCCGAATTCAGGGCCCGGGCTCAGGGGCCGGGCTCCAGGGCAGTCGGGCGGAGCAGGCCGAGCGCCGGCTCCAGGAGTCCTGCGGTGGTGACCAGGATCCCGCCGCTCCCGTCCGGGTCGGGGGCGCCGTCCAGCGAGCGTGCCTGGAGCCCGGCCCTCTCCACCAGCAGCAGCCCGGCGGCCACGTCCCAGGGGCTTGCCGGCATGAGCACCAGGCCGTCCACCCGCCCGGCGGCCACCCAGGCCAGGTCGAGGCTCACGCACCCCAGGGTGCGGAAGGCACGGATGGCCCCCATGAGCCCGCCCGCCACCTCCCACAGCACGGGCGCCCGCTGGTAGGCCTTGTTGACGATGAAGACCGCCCGCTCCAACCCGGTGGGGCCGGGCGGGGCCACCCGGGCGGCGTCGGTCCGGAGGCCGAGGTGCCACTCGTCCAGGGCGGGCGCGTAGATCACCCCGAGGGCTGAGCCCTCGCCGTCCAGACACCCGAGCGAGACCGTGAACATCGGGAGCCCGGCGACGTAGTTGGTGGTGCCGTCCAGGGGGTCGACCACCCACCGGAAGCCGCTGCTGGATTCCCGGGCGGTGCCTTCCTCGGCCAGGAGGCCGTCACCCGGGAACGCATCGGCGAGCGCGCCGGCGATCAGAGCCTCCGCCCGGCGGTCGAGCTCGGTGACGATCCCCCGGCCCTTGTCCTCGGTCCCGACGCCAGCCCGGAAGCTGGCCATGAGCAGCTCCCCGGCCTGGCCGGCGACGGTCTGCGCCCAGGCGAGCCGGGCCGGGAGGGTGGCGGTCACCCGCAGGCGGCGAGTGCCGCTTCGATGTCGGCGAGGAGGTCGGCGGGGTCCTCCAGGCCGGTGGACAGCCGGATGAACCCGTCGCCCATCCCCTGGCGGCGGCGCACCTCCGGGTCGATCTGGCGGTGGGTGGTGGAGGCCGGGTGGGCCACCAGGGTGTGCGGCCCGCCCAGGCTGGCGCCGATCCAGGGGATGGTGAGGGCTTCGCAGAACGCCGTCGCCGCCTCCAGGCCCCCCTCGAGATCGAAGGCCACCAGGCCCCCGGAGCCGCCGCACAGGATGCGCTGGCCGGTGCCGTGGGAGGGATCGCCGGGCAGTCCGGGGTACCGGGTGGCGGTGACCCGGCGGTGGCCGGCCAGCAGCTCGGCAATCGCCTGGGCGGTGGCGCAGTGGCGCTCCACCCGGAGGGCAAGCGTCGCCAGCCCCCGCAGGCACAGCCAGGCCTCCAAGGGCTGCATGGCCCCCCCGGTCTCCCGGGCGGTGGCACCCAGGGCGGCGACCGCGTCCGCCGAGGCGCACACCGCCCCGCCGATCAGGTCGCTGTGGCCGCCGATGTACTTCGACGCCGAGTGGAGCACGTGGGTGAAGCCGAAGGCTGCGGGGGTGCACAGGTAGGGGGTGGCCACCGTGTTGTCGACCACCGCCGGCACGCCGGTGCGGGCACACAGGGCCCCGAGCGCCGCCAGGTCGGCCACCGTCAGCAGCGGGTTGGCGATGGTCTCGACGTACAACGCCGCGGCCCCCTCCAAGGCGGTTTCCACGGCGCTGAGGTCGGTGGGGTCCACGAAGTCGACCGCGATCCCGTAGCGGGGCAGGACGGTGGCCAGCAAGGAGTAGGTGCCACCGTAGACCTGCGGGCTGGCCACGATCCGGTCGCCGGAGCGGGCAAGCGTGGTGGCAACGGTGTGGACCGCGGCCATCCCGGAGTCGAAGGCCATCGCCGCCCCGGTGCCCTCGAGGCTGGCCATGGTCGCCTCGAAGGCGGCGACGGTCGGGTTCCCGTACCCCCGGCCGTAGACGAAGCCGTCGCGCTCTTGGGCGATAACCTCGGCGAAGTCCTGCAGGGTGTCGAAGCGCCAGGTCGAGGTCTGGTAGATGGGCGTCGATGCCGGGCGCTGCCCCACGGGTGGGGCGGCGGCCCCGTGGACGGCCCGGGTGGCGAAGCCGGGCCGGCCGGCGCGGTGGCCGTGGGCCGTCGCACCCGCCTCCTGCTCGCCCATCACCAGGCCGCCCACCCTACCGTCCCGCCGGGGACTCGGCGGTGGCCCGTAGAGTGGATCCATGAGACCCGAACACCCCGCGCCCCACCGGGTTGGGGAGATCCTCGATCAGCTCGCCGCCCGGGGGATGCGGCGCACCTCGGCCCGCCAGGCCATCCTGGAGGCCCTCGTGGGGTCGGAGGACCACGTCACCGCCGAGGACATCGCCACCGAGGTCCATCGCCGGTTCCCATCGGTGGACGTCTCCACCGTCTACCGCACCCTGGACATCCTGGAGCAGCTGGGCATCATCGAGCACACCCACCTCTCGCATGGGCCGGCCATCTTCCATCTCGCCGAAGACGACCACCAGCACCTGGTGTGCGAGCGCTGCGGCCGGGTCGAGGAGGTCCCGCCCGGGAAGCTCGAGCCCCTGCTCGAGGCCATCCGCACCGAATTCGACTTCGACGTCGACCGCCGCCACTTCGCCCTCGTCGGCCTGTGCGGCGAGTGCCGCCGGGTTTCGCCGGCCCCCGGGACGGGCATCCCGCTGACGTAAGCACGTCTCGAAGGAGGTCTTCCATGTCGCATGTCTTCGCCAGCCCCCACGATGCCGAGAATGCGGTCGGCGATGAGCCGGAACCGAGCGTGGGTCCCTGGTCGCCCCGGATCGACGTCATCAACCACGAAGGGATCACCGAGGTGCGGGCCGACCTGCCGGGCATCAACCCCGCCCGGGACCTGAAGGTCATCGCCCGGGACGGGCACCTGACGCTGCGCGGGGAGCGCCGCGCGGAAGCCACCATCCCCACCGACACGATCGTCCACGCCGAGCGTCGCCACGGCATGTTCGAGCGGACGATCCTGCTCCCCGAGGGCGCCGACCCGACCCGGGTGCGGGCCGAGTACCGCGACGGCGTGCTGCGGGTGACGATCCCCACCGACGGCGTTGCGCTCTAGCCACGTTTCGCTGTAGCCGGGGGGAATCCCGGCGGTTTGCCGAGGGCCCGCGGCCTTCAGACCCGCAGGAGGCTCGCGTAGACCGCCTGCGTGGCGGAGCACGGCCAGGGCGTGCATCAGCAGCCGGTACCCGCTCTCGCCCAGGGGAGCCAGGCGCACCAGTTCCCGGCCGGCCCGCACTGCGGCCGGCAGCTCGGTGCCCCCGATGCCCACTCCCGCCGCGCCGTACGCCTCCAGCGCCCGGAAACGGACCTCCCCCGGCCGACGGCGTTTCGCTCTAGCAACATTTCGCTGTAGCAGGGGCGGATCCCGGCGGTTTGCCGCCGGCCCGCGGCCTTCAGGCCCGCAGGAGGCCGGTGTAGACCGCCTGCGTGGCGGAGCACGGGGACACCCCCAGCTCGTCGCGGAGCACGTCCCGGAGGCCGGCGTAGACCACCAGCGCCTCGGCGGCGTTGCCCTGGCCGGCCAGGGCCTGCATCAGCAGCCGGTACCCGCTCTCGCGCAGGGGAGCGAGGCGCACCAATTCCCGGCCGGCTCGCACTGCGGCCGGGAGCTCAGTGCCCCCGAGGCCCAGTCCCGCGGCGCCGTACGCCTCCAGCGCCCGGAAACGGATCTCGCCCAGCCGGCGCCGCTGCTCGTCGACCCAGGTTCCGTCCTCGCCCGGGAGGAACTCCCGCTCGGCCACGACCAAGGCGGAAATAGCCGGCCCCCAGGCGCGGGCAAAGTCCCCCAGGGAGACCCGGGACTCCGCCTGGTGCACCGCCGCAGGTGCGGCCTCGACATCGACGAAGCAAGCCTCCGGAAACTGCAGCCGGAGGCTCGACCGGCCTTCGAGGGCCCCCGCGCCGAGAGCCTTGCGCAGCTTGGATATGAGGGCGTTGAGCCCGGCGTCGGTTGCCGGGGGCAGCTCCTGGGGCCAGAGGGCCTCGACCAGCTCGTCGCGGCCTATGGGCCGGTGCCGATTCAGCACCAGGTAGGCGAACAGAAGGCGGCCCTGGCGACCGGGCAGGCGGCCCTCCAGGCGCGTGCCGCCGCGCTCGATCGCGGTCGGGCCGCACAGCTGGATGCGGGTGAGCGTCGTGGGCGCCAAGGTCATGCCAACATTCTCGCAATAGCCTCGCCGTAGAACTCGTCGAAGGAGGGGGCCATGGCAAGGATCATCCGGTGCGAGTGTGGCTACGTTGCCCGGGGAACCACGGACGACGAGGTCATCGCGGTTATCCGGGCGCACATGAGTACCGACCATCCCGCCCTCCTGGAGACCGTCGAGTTCGAGGACCTGCTCGGCTGGATCCAGATGGAGTAGGTCCACCGGGAAGGAGGTGCCAGATGGGTCTGGCGACCCTGGCTGGCAAGGAAGTGTCGACGAACCGGGAGGTGGTCGTTTCGCCGGACTGGCTGGAGGAGCGGCTGCACGATCCCGGCGTCCGGGTGGTGGAGGTGGATGCGAGCCCCCGGGCCTACAGCGAGGGCCACATCGAGGGGCGGTGCTGTGGAACATCCACCGCGACTTGAGGGAGCCGGACTACCAGCTCCGCGACGGCCGCATCCTGGACTGCTCCCGGTCGGCATGGCAGAGCGATGGCCGGCCGTGGAGCACCGAGGTGCCCGAGATCCCGGCGACGAGCGACCCGCAGTACCTGGGCGGACGGTTCTGGCCTTCAGGCGGGATGGAGGAGGGAGGTCGTGCCGGCCGCGTGCCCGGCGCCGTGCACCAGTCGATCGACGGGATCTACGACGACCGGGGGGCATTCCGCCGCGCCCATGACCTCGCCCGCATCCTGAGCGGGGTGGACCTGGCGGACGACATTGACGTGATCACCTACTGCACTTTGGGCGGCCGGGCGGCGACGACCTGGTTCGTCCTCACCCACCTGCTCGATCGCCCCGGGGTCCGGGTCTACGACGGCTCGTGGGCCGAGCGGGGGCGGTTGGCAACCAAGCCAGCTGAGACTGGCACTGGAAGAAAGGAAACGGAGATGGCAGGGCTGATCCGCAAGAGCCTCGACACCCCGGAGGAGACCCGGGCGTTCGAAGGCGGTTCCGGCCAGCTGCAGCTGGTCAACCTCGCCCAGGGACCGGTGGGCCGCGCCACGTTCCTCCCGGGATGGAAGTGGTCCGAGCACGTCAAGCCCATTGCCCACACCGACAGCTGCCAGGCGGCCCACATGGGCTACTTCGTGTCCGGGCGGATGAAGGTGGTCATGGACGATGGCGAGGAGATGGAGTACGGCCCCGGCGACTTCGCCGTCATGGCCCCGGGCCACGATGCCTGGATCGTGGGCGACGAGCCCTGCGTGGTGATCGACTGGCAGGGCTTCGCCGACTACGCCAGGCGCTGAGACCCCGAAACAGAGCAGGCCGGGGCAGGTCGAACTGGGGAGGTTGTTGTCCCAAAAATGGGCCAAGAACCTCCCCAGTAAGGCCGAGGACCCCCGCCGGTACCTGGGCCGGGAACACCGCCGGCCAGAGGGTGATGTTCTGCCATCCGCCGAGAATCTAGGGAGCTCGGGAGGCAATTCTGAGGAGCACTCCCGATGTGCCGGTCCCCCCCTTAGGGCCATCGTCATGCGTGGTTCGAGGCCGCACCGAACGGCCTCGCAGGCGAAGGAGGGACACGGTGGAGACGGCCCAGGTGCTGCACGGGAAGCTGCAGGGACGGTGGACCAGCAGGACGGCCAGGATGGTGCTCGGCATCCTGATCGCAGCAGTGGCCGTGATCGCCGTCGTCGCCTGGCGGTTGAGCGCCAGCAGCGCTCCGGCCGGCGGCGTGGTTCAGGCGCCGCACGTCGCCACGAGCCTCCCCCCGGTCACGTGCTACCTGCACGTGGGCTGCGGCGCTGCCGGCTAACTCCGGGCGCGACAATCCGTCTGTGGGGGCCACGATCACCCGGGCACCATTCGCTGGCCGGGACCAGGCGTTGGGGCTGCTGGAAGCAGCCCTGGGCTCCCTGGCTGGCGAGGGTCAGGCAACCGCACTGATCGGTGGCGAGGCGGGGATCGGCAAGACCCGCCTCGCCGACGAGGTGTGCGCCCGGGCACGCGACCGGGGATTCCTTGTCGCCCGCGGCTCCTGCTCGCCCGTAGGGGGGCGGAGGCAGCCGTTCGGCCCGGTGGTGGGGATGCTCCGGGAGCTCGAAGCCGAGGCAGCTGACCTCGGCGTGACCCGCCCCCTGGAGCCCCTGGGGCATGGACTCGGTCTCGTGGCCTGGGGACCGGTCGAGTCGAACGGCGACCCGTTCGCCCCGCTGGCCGGCAAGATGGCCAAGACGACCCTGTTCGACCACGTGCGTACCGCCCTCGCCGGAGTGGCCGGCCGGTGCCCGGTGGTTTTGGTGCTCGAGGACCTCCACTGGGCGGACAGCTCCTCGATCGAACTCATCGACTTCCTGGCCCGCAGTCTGCGTGCGGCGCCGGTGCTGCTGATCGGCACCTACCGGGAGGACGAGCTGGAGGCGGATCACCCTTTGCGCCCGGTACTGGTCGAGCTCGGCCGCCAGCACCGGGTGTCGAGGCTGCACCTCGAAGGGCTCGGCGAGGAGGCCATTACCAGCTTGATCGCCGGTGTGCTGGGGGTGGCACCGGCCCCTGAGCGCGCGAAGGCAGTCTTCGCCCGGAGCGCGGGCAATCCCTTCTTCGCCGAGGAGATCGCCCGGGCCGGAGACCTGCCGGGGGTGCCCAAGCAGATCAACGAGCTGATCCTGCTCCGGGTCGGGCGCATGTCGCCCGAGGCGCAGCAGGTGCTCCGGCTCCTGGCAACCATCGGTGATGCGATCGACCACGATCTGGCGTCGGCCGCCTGCCAGGCGGCGGGGTTGGCTCTGGACCGTGCCTTGAAGGAAGCCGTGGCGCGCCGGATGGTCGTGGTCGATCAGGGGCGCTACCGCTTTCGGCACCCGCTGGTCCGGGAGGCAATCTCCGGATCCCTGCTGCCGGGGGAGTCGCAGCGGGTGCACCGGCTGGTGGCGGAATGCCTTGCTCGGACCGGCGGCGAGGCAAGGGAGCTGGCTCAGCGAGCCGCGCAGCTGGCCGAGCACTGGTGGGCGGCGGCCTCCTGGCCCGAGGCGCTGAACGCCTCGGTGGCGGCGGCCTGGGCTGCCGGAGCGGTGTTCGCGTTTAGCGAGGGGCTCGGCCACCTGGAGCGGGCTTTGTCGGTGTGGGAGAGGGTGCCGGACGCCGCGGCCATCGCGGGCATGGACCATGCCACGCTGCTCGGCCTCGCAGCCGACGCGGCGTATTTCGCCTCGAGCAGCCCGCGCGGCGCTGAGCTCGCCCGGGCGGCGGCCGAGAAGATCGATGGGGTCCGGGAGCCGGGCCGGGCGGCCCTGGGCTGGGCGAAGGTCGGGCGCAACTGCTTCCCGATCAACCTGGACGCCTCGGCCCGGGCCTTCGATCGGGCGCTGTCGTTCCTGCCGGCGGGCACCCCCTCAGCCGAACGCGCCCGGGTCCTGGCCGAGAAGGCAGCCGCCCTCGCCTGCCTGTCGCGGTTCGCCGAAGGCGAGGCTACGGCCCGGCAAGCCATTTCTGAGGCCACCGCTGTGGGCGCACGCGCGGAGGAGGGCCACGCCCTCGTGACCCTCGGGTCCTGCAGCACTTCCCTCGGCCGGCTCGCGGAGGGGGTCCGCTGGACCCAGGAGGGGGTGGCGATCGTCGAGGAACAGGCGCTGGCCAACGACCTGAACTATGGCTATACCTCCTTGAGCTATGCCCTGTTCGCGGCCGGGCGGATGGAGGAGGCGGCGGCCGTCACCCTGGACGCCATGGCGGTGGGCGAGGAGCTGTGCGGCATCCGCCTCGAAGGCGCCGCGCTGAACAGCATCGAGGCACTCCTGCAGGTCGGCCGCTGGGAGGAAGCGGAGGCGATGCTGGCTGAGCGGGGCCACGTCCAGGGGCCCTGCGGCTACGGCTGGTTCGAGCTGGTGAGCGCGATGGCGGCGCTGCGCCGGGGACGCTACGTGGATGCGAAGCGCGGGCTGGTTGCCGCCGACCGCTGGACCGCCGTCCAGGACGACGTCCAGATCCGGGGCTGGTACTACCGCCTTGTTGCCGAACTTGCCCTGGACGAGAACCGGTGGGCCGAGGCCTTCGACCCGCTCGACCGGGCGCTCGACCTAGGGGCCTCCTCCGAGGACGAGGTCAACCGGCCGGAGATGCATGCGCTGGCGGCACGGGCCATCGCCGACCAACACGGGGCCACGCCGCGCCGCCCGGGCTGGGAGAACCGGCTGGAGAAGGCCCGGGCCGCCGCCAATGGGCACACCACCGAGTCCGACCGGCTGGTCCGGGCGCCGCTGGCGCGCGGCGGCCAGATCCTGCCGATGCCGTGGGCGTTCGCCCTCACCTGCCAGGCCGAGGAATCCCGCCTGCACGGCAACGATGCCGCTCCCTGGGAGGCGGCGGCGCGTGCCTGGGACGCGCTTCCCTGCCCGTACCAGGCAACGTACTGCCGGTGGCGGCAGGCCGAGGCGCTCCTCGCCCATCCGGGGGGGCGGGGTCCGGCAGCCGAGGTCCTCGCCCTGGCCTGGCAGACCGCCCGCCACCTAGGGGCCGAGGGCCTCGCCGCACGGATCCAGCTCCTTGCCCGCCGGGCCCGGCTGGTGTTACCGAAGGCCGCCGACCCGGCGGAAGGGCACTCGGTCGCCAGCGACCTGGGCCTCACCGCCCGGGAGGTCGAAGTCCTTGAGCTGCTGGCCGGCGGTGCGACTGATGCCACCATCGCCGAGCGGCTGTTCATCAGCAAGAAGACGGCGAGCGTCCACGTCTCGAACGTGCTGCGCAAGCTGTGCGTGTCCAGCCGTTACGAGGCGGCAGCCGTCGGTCAGCAGGCGGGTCTGGGGGCCTGACCGGAGCCGACTTCTCTACTGGACGATCACCGTCGCCCGCATGCCCTGGGCGTAGTGCCCCGGCTGGTGGCAGCCGATCAGCAGCGTGCCCCGGTGGGCGAAGGTGTAGTCCAGGGTCGCGGTTCTGCCCGGGGCGACGTCCACGACCGGCAGGTCCATCCCGGCCATCGAGTCTCCGTGTGTGCGCATCAGGCGGTCGTGGGCGGCCTGGGCGGCGGTGTCGCCGATCAGCGCCTCGTGGGTCTGGCCGCTGGCGTTGTGGAAGACGAAGCGCACCCGCTGACCCTCGGAGACCGTGAAGGCGTTGGGGGCGAAGGCGTAGTCGCTCATCGTCACCCGGAAGGTCTGGCTGACCGGCGGGGGGCGGCGGAGCCAGGCGGTCACCCCGGCGACGGTACCGAACAGCACCACGGGCGCCAGCCAGGCCGCCACCACCCGGCGGCGCAGGGCCCGGCGGGCCGCCGCCGGCGGCTTCATGCGGGTCCCCCGGTCGAAGCCCGACCCGCCGAAGCTGGCCAGCCGCAGGCTGTTGGCCACCACCGAGACGCTGGAGAGACCCATTGCCGCCCCCGCCACCACCGGGTTCAGCAGGCCGAACGCCGCCAGGGGCAGGGCCGCCAGGTTGTAGCCGAACGCCCAGCCCAGGTTCTGCAGGATGGTGGCGTAGGTCCGCCGGGCGAGCTGCAGGGCCACCGCAACCCCCCGGAGGTCGGGCGACAGCAGCGTGATGTCAGAGGCCTCGATGGCCACGTCGGTACCCGTCCCGATGGCGATGCCCAGGTCGGCCTGGACCAGGGCGGGGGCGTCGTTGACCCCGTCGCCCACCATGGCCACCGTCCGGCCCTCGGCCTGCAGCCGGGCGATCTCGGCCACCTTGCCGGAAGGCAGGACCTCAGCGAGGACCCGGTCGATCCCGGCCTGGCCGGCCACCGCTCGGGCGGTGCGGGCGTTGTCGCCGGTCACCATTACCACCTGCATCCCGGTGGCCTGGAGGGCGGCCACCGCCTGGGCGGCGCTGGGCTTCAGGGTGTCCGAGACCGCGATGGCTCCCCGGGCGGCCCCCTCCCAGCCGGCGAGCACGACCGTACGCCCCAGGGCCTCCTGGTCGGCCACCGCGGTCGCCAGCCCGGCGGGGATCGCCATGCCGTGCTCCTCGATCAGCCCCGGGCGGCCGACGACCACCAGGCGCCCGGCCACCGAGGCCCGCACCCCCCGGCCGGGAACCGCCTCGAAGCCGGACACCCCTGCGACGGGCAACGCCCCGGGTTCGTCGGCCGCCATCGCCGCCAGCGCCCGGCCCACGGGGTGCTCGGAGCCCGCTTCGGCGGCGGCCACCAGCCGGCGGAGCTCGGCCGCATCCACCCCCGGGGCGGGCACGACGTCGGCCACGACGACGTTGCCGGTGGTGAGCGTCCCGGTCTTGTCCACCACGACGGTGTCCACCACCCGGGAGCGCTCCAGGATGTCGCCCCCCTTGATGAGCACGCCGGAGTTGGCCCCCCGGCCGGTACCGACCATGATTGCCATGGGGGTCGCCAGGCCCAGGGCGCACGGGCAGGCCACGATGAGGACGGCGACCGCGGCGAGCAGGCCGGTGCCCGGCTCCCCCGCCAGCCACCACCCGGCGAAGGTCACCGCCGCCAGCACCAGCACCACCGGCACGAAGATGCCCGCGGCCCGGTCGGCGAGGCGCTGGATGGGAGCCTTGGCGTTCTGCGCCTGCTCGACGAGGCGCACCATGCCCGCCAGGGCGGTGCCCGCCCCCACCGCGGTCGCCCGGATGGTCAGCACGCCCTGCTGGTTGACGGTGGCACCGGCGACCGGGTCGCCGGGGGACTTGTCCACCGGCAGCGACTCGCCGGTCAGCATGGACTCGTCCACCGAGGAGACGCCCTCGACGACCACCCCGTCCACCGGCACCTTCTCGCCCGGCCGGATCCGGAGCAGGTCGCCCACCGAGACCGCCTCGACGGACACGGCGTGCTCCTGCCCGTCGGCAGCCACCAGGGTGGCCTCCTTGGCCCCCAGCTCCACCAGCGCCCGCACGGCCTGCGAGGCCCGCCCCCGGCCCCGGGCCTCCAGGTAGCGGCCCAGCAGCAGGAAGGCGATGATCAGGGCCGCCTCGTCGTAGTGCAGGTGGCCGCCCAGGGCGTCGCCCGCGCCCAGCAACTCGAAGGTGGAGAAGGCGAAGGCGGCCAGCGTGCCGAGAGCCACCAGGGTGTCCATGTTGGCGCTGAAGGTGCGCGCCCGGACAGCCGCCGAGCGCAGGAACGGCCAGCCGGCCCAGAACTCCACCGGCGTGGCCAGGAGCGCGGAGGCCCAGCGGGCCCCGCTGGCATGGGGCCACCCCATCGACAGCACCAGGGTGGCAAGAGCGAGCGGCGCCGCCACCGCCAGCCGGCGCAGCCACATCGCCCGCTCGGGGTCCCGCTGCTTGGCCCCGGACAGGGGGGCCGACATCGCCGTGAGGTGGTAGCCCACCCGATCGATGGCGGCCACGAGGTCGGTGGGCGCCGCCGGGGCCTCGGCGCTCAGCTCGATGGTGGCCCGTCCGGTGGCGAAGTTGACCCCGGCCGCCACGACGCCGCTCTGGCGGCGCAGCGTGCGCTCCACCCGGGCGGCGCACGACCCGCAGGTCATCCCTTCGACGTCGAAGACGAGGACGTCCCGGGGCGCGCCGACGGCCGGGGGCGCCGCCTCCGCGGCGGCGAGCTCCCCGAGGCTAGGGCTTCGGCGCTCCGGCATGGCCGCCGCCCCCCTGGTCTGGTTAGGGCTCGTCCGGACCGGCGCCCAGGGGGGCCGGCTCGGAGGTGGGCTGAGGGGCCGGCTCGGAGGCGGGCCCGGAGGTGGGCCCGGTGGTCACCCGGTCGAAGCGCATGGCCTCCATGAGCTCCTCGACGATCTCCTCGGTGCGCCCCGCCACCATGGCGGCGGCGACGCAGGTCTCGAGGTGGTTGCGCAGCACCAGGCGGCTGGCCCGCTCGAGCTGGCCCTGGACCGCCGAGAGCTGCTTCATGACGTCGGGGCAGTAGGCATCGTCCTCGACCATGCGCAGGACGGCGTCCAGATGGCCCCGGGCACTGCGCAGGCGGTTGACCACGGACCGCTGGTAGGACTCTTTCATGGCTGCAGTATACCCCACCCCCCCTGGGGTAGGGCTAGGGGTGGGACGGGGCCTCCGTGGTGGGCGTGGTCGTGGTGGTGGGTGTGCACCTCGGCGCCGTGGGAGTGGCTGTGCTCGTGGATCAGGTTGACCGCCAGCAGCAGGTCCCGGTCGCCCAGGATCTCCCCGGGCGGCCCCTCGGCCACGATGCGGTGCTCCTCGGAGAACACCACGCACCGGTCGGCGAGGGCATGGAGGCTCTCCAGGTCGTGGGTGGCCAGCACGATGGTCTTGCCCGCCTGGTTCAACTCCACGATGAGGTCCATGAGCCACTGCTGGGTGCGGGGGTCGAGCGCGGCGGTGGGTTCGTCGAAGAGCAGCACGGCGGGGTTCATGACCAGCACCGAGGCGATGGCCACCCGCTTCTTCTGGCCTCCGGAGAGCTGGTAGGGAGCCCGGTCGGCGATCCCGGCGAGGTCGAGCATCGCCAACGTGTCGTCCACCCGGGCCTCGACCTCCGCCGGGGGGAGGCCCATGTTCAGCGGGCCGAAGGCGATCTCCTCCCGGACCGTGGGCGAGAACACCTGGGCGTCGGAGTTCTGGAAGATGAACCCCACCCGGCCCCGGAAGGCCCGGTTGAACTGCTCGTCCTCCAGGGCCTCCTCGGTGACCGGGGCGCCGAAGGCCCGGTACGCCCCGGAGTCCGGGAAGATCAACCCGTCCAGGACCTTGAGCAGGGTGGACTTGCCGCACCCGTTGGCCCCGAGGAGGGCCACCTTCTCGCCCGGTTCAATGCCGAGGGTGACACCGTCCAGGGCGGTGAACCGGCCGAGGTAGGCGTAGTGGAGGTCGCGTACTGCGAGCAGCGTCACGCCCGTTAGCGCCCGAGTGCCCGGTCGAGGCCGAGGACCGCCGCCATGGTCACGAGGCAGGCGCCCATCCAGCACCACTCCCGGGCGGCCAGGCGGGAGCGCTGCAGCGTCCGGGTGTGGCCGGTGTAGCCCCGGCTGACCATCGCCTGGTAGACCTCCTCGGACAGGGACTGGGCCTTGCCGAAGAGCGCCCCCCCGGTGGCGGCGACGAAGGCCCGGCCCGCCCGGACGTCGGACTCGGCCCCCACCGTGCGGCTGCGCCGGGCGGTGTACATGTCCTCGACCGAGCCCAGCAGGTGGAAGACGTAGCGGTAGGACATCCCGATGACCTGGACGAACATCGGCGGCACCAGCAGTGCCCGGAGGGCGGCCATGAGCTTGGCCCACGGCGTGGTGAGGGTCAGCAGGACCACCAGCGAGATCGACACCGCCACCCGGGCAACGATGCGGGCGGCGGTCTGCAGCCCCGGGGCGGTGACGCCGATCTGGTGGCCGAACCACCACGACCCGAGGGGCACGACGATGTGGCCCTTCGTGATGATGTTCAGCGTTGCCGGGGCCACCACCACCCCGGTGAAGACCGGGATGAACAGCCAGACCCGCTTGACGAAGAACCCGATGCTGATCCGGGAGGCGGCCGCCGCGCCGAGAGCCAGGGCGTAGAGCCCGAGCAGGACCCAGGTGGAGTGCACCAGGCCGGCCACCACCAGCAGGCCGAGGAGGGTGACCAGCTTCACCCGGGCGTCCAGGCGTTGCAGGAGGCCGTCCCGGCCGGCCACCTCATCGCCGAAGAGGGCGGAGCGGAGCACGCCGGAGGCCCCCCGGAGCGTCTTCTCGACGAAGCTGCCCTTGGAGCGGGTCCCGATGCACCCGCACGGGCACAGGCCCACCTCGCCCCGGAGGAGCCAGGCCGGGGTCGTGGAGGACGCCGCCCGGGGCACTGGGAGGGACGCGGGGATGGATGCGGGGATGGATGCCCTCGGCTCCCGGCGGCGGAGGGCCCGGAGCGCCCGGAGCGCCCCGTAGCCGGCGGCCACCGCCGCTCCGATGGCGACGACGCCGGCCAGGGCGGACACCAGGTACCCCAGGGTCGGGTGGGCGGCGTGGGAATAGTCGTAGCCGCTGAAGAGGGCGTGGTGCCAGAACCCGGTGTAGCGGGCCAGGCCCGAGGGGAGCGCCGAGAGGTGGGCCTTGGCCAGGAACCCGGCGGTGTGGGGATTGTCCTCGCCGAATGCGCCGCCGGGGGCGAGGAGGCCGAGCGGGGACAGGGCCAGCATCGCCCCAAGGGGGATCAACGCATGCCGCCAGCGCAGGCGGCGGGCGAAGGCCTCCTCGGGCACGCCGGCGGCGGCGTCCGGGTGGTTGAGGCGCAGCAGCGGCAGATTCGCCCGCTGCAGGTAGGCGATCACCCCGAAGGTGAGGGCGAACTCCACCCCACCCGCCACGGTGAGATGGGCGAGCATCATGGCCGGGATCGTCTGGGCGAGGTGGTAGGGCGAGTAGAGCGGCGACCCCCCGGCGGTGTGGAAGAGCACGGGCTGCAGGCCCAGCTCGACGGAGGCGCACAGAGCCGCCGCCGAGATGCCCAGGTAGCCCCCGAGGGCGGCGGCGAACGCCCGGCGGGGCGAGGTCAGGCTGGCGCCCCGGCTGAGCGGCCGGTAGACGAGGTAGTAGCCCACCAGGGTCATGACGACGGCCATGTTGAAGGCGTTGACCGGGTAGGCCAGCACGCCGCCGTCGCCGAAGAAGAGGGCCTGGATGGCCAGGGCGGTGGCCACCGCGATGATGGCCGCCTCGGGCCCGAGAATCACCGCCACCAGGACGGTGCCCACGGCATGCGCCGTCGTCCCGTCCGGGATCGGGACGTTGAACATCATCACGAGGAAGCAGAACGCCGCCCCGATGGCCAGCAGCGGCACCGACCGGCTCTTGACGACCCGCCGCACCCCCCGGCCTGCCCGGTAGAAGACCGGGAGCATGGCCGCCCCGCCGACCGCGCAGGTCTCGGGGCTCAGGTAGCCGTCGGGGATGTGCATCGCCGGCCCAGGGTAGCGTTATTGCAAGCTGGTCGCAATACCGAGCTGGTGGCTATCCGGCCCACTCCAGGTCATGCCGGCGGGTGCGGCAGATGGCCGCGATCATGGCGTCGTTGACCCGATGGGTCTGCGGGACCTCCAGCCAGCTCCGTCCGCGGGGATGTCGAACTCAACCCCACCAAGTCCCTGGCAACACCAGATGAACTCTGTGAAGCGGTCAGGCCCCGGCTCGGCAACTGCCCGCGCCGGGGATGGCCCGCGCCGGGGAGTCGGCCCTACTCGTCGAAGACGCCGCCCTCGAAGACCCGGCTCTGGGTGATGTCCTCGGCCTCGATGGTCACCAGGTCGCCCTTGGTGAGGGTCCGGCCCCGGTCGGCCGCCTCGAAGAGCCGGATCGCCTGGCGCATGCGCAGCCGCTCGATGGCGTTGCGCACCGACCGCCCGTTGGCGAAGTTGGGCTGCTCCCGGCGGAGGGCCATGTACTGCTCGAAGGCCTGCTCGGCGTCCGGGCTGAACCGGTAGCGCTGGGTGCTCATCATCAGGCGGGCGATGCCCATCAGCTCGGGCAGCGAGTAGTCGGGAAACTCCAGGTGGTGGGCAATGCGGGAGGAGATGCCCGGGACGTCGCCGAAGAACCGGTCCATCTTGTCCTTGTAGCCGGCCATGATCACCACGAGGTCCTGGCGGTCGTTCTCCATGACCTGCAGGAGCATCTCGACGGTCTCCTGGCCGTAGTCCCGCTCGTTGTCCAGGCGGTAGATGTTGTAGGCCTCGTCGATGAAGAGCACGCCCCCCATGGCCCGCTTCAGCACCTCCCGGGTCTTCGGGGCGGTGTGGCCGACGTACTGGCCGACGAGGTCGTCGCGGCTGGCCACCACGATATGGCCCTTGCGCACGAAGCCCAGCTTCCACAGGATCTGGCCCATCTTCATGGCCACCGTGGTCTTGCCGGTCCCCGGGTTGCCGGTGAAGGACATGTGCAGCGTCGGCTGGTCAGACTCCAGGTTGAGGGTCCGTCGCAGGCGGTCGACCAGCAGCAGCGAGGCGATCTCCCGCACCCGCCGCTTAACGACGTCGAGGGCGACGAGCTCCCGGTCGAGGGCGTCGAGCACATCAAAAATGCGGGAGTCGGTGAAGAGCTTGCCGGCGTCGACCGCCAGGTCGTCGGGCAGTTCGGTGAGCGGGTCGCTGATCCCGGAGAGGTCCCAGACCTTCTCCACCTCGCCGTAGCGGGTGTAGTCCGGTGCCGCGGCTCCCGGTCCCATGGGCGGCGGTTCCGGCTTCTTGACTGCAGCCTTCAGCGGGGCGGAGCCTGTCGGCACCGGGGGCGCCGAATCCGGGTTGTCCTCCCGCAGGAGCTCACCCTCCAGATCGTCGTGGTCGCTCTCCCGCCCAGACCAGCCCAGGCCCTTGGTGGCCATGCGGACCGGGACCTCGGGAGCCGGTTCGTTGTCGCTGTCGCTCATGGTCGCTCCTTGGTTGGGCGGTACGACGGTGTAGGACCGCTACCGGACTGATACCCGGAAAGGATGCCCGGGCTTTCGGGCGAAACATCCGCGGGGGGTGGCGCCGGCGGGGAGGAGGTGCGCCCCCCCGCCGGCCACTTGCAACGGTTGTGGCTTAGTTGCCGTGGTACGACGACACGGACTCCCCGTAGCGTTCGCCGTGG
Organism: Actinomycetota bacterium; assembly: GCA_035765775.1. NCBI lineage: Bacteria > Bacillati > Actinomycetota > Actinomycetota bacterium. The sequence goes on from DASTWV010000043.1 coordinate 89,690, forward strand.
GGCTTGTCGTTCGAGTACGACCGCAGCGTGTAGCGGATCACCCGGTCGTTGCTCTCCTCGCGCACCAGGTCGAACCCGGGCTCGTTCTCCGGCCGGTGCACGATGAACTGCAGGCCGGTGGTCTGCTTGGTCAGCTTCGGGTTGTAGAGCGTGACCCGGATGTAGTGGTTCGGGTACGCCTCCCGGCAGCGGTTGACCTCGAACAGGCCGGCGGCCGCGTCCTTGGCGTCGAAGTCCGGGAAGCCCCACATCTCCCAATAGACGTTGCGGGGGTGCGGGTCGTCGGTGAACTCGACGGCCACTGCCCAGCCGTTGTCGATGCCGTACTGGATCTGGGCCCTGATCTCGTCGTCGGTCAGCGCCGGCAGGTACGAGAAGGTGCCCTGCGTGATGTGCATTCGTCAGTCTCCTTACTCTCTTCCCGGTACCTACTAGCTCGAAGCGGTCGGCAGCGGCATGGCGTCGGGCACGTCGGTGGATTCGAACTCGAAGGTGACATCGCCCCACACGTCCAGGGCCGAAGCCAGCGCCCGGGAGTGGTTGGCCGCCTTCTTCAGGATCGCAGGCCCTTCCTTCATGTAGTCCCGGCCCTCATTGCGGGCCTGGATCATGGCCTCGACGGCGAGGCGGTTGGCCTCGGCGCCGGCTGCGATCCCCATCGGGTGACCGATGGTGCCGCCACCGAACTGCAGGACGACGTCCTCGCCCAGGTAGTGCAGCAGCTGGTGCATCTGGCCGGCGTGGATGCCACCGGAGGCCACCGGCATGACGCCCGGCATGTGGCACCAGTCCTGCTCGAAGTAGAAGCCGAGCTCGGGATCGACGGGGTTCAAGTCCTCCCGCAGCCGGTCGTAGTAGCCCTTGATCGCCCGGGGGTCACCCTCGAGCTTGCCGACGACGGTGCCGGCGTGGATGTGGTCGACGCCGAGGAGGCGGCACCAGGTGGAGACCACCCGGAAGTTGACGCCGTGGTTCTTCTGGCGGGTGTAGGTGGCGTGGCCGGCACGGTGGAGGTGCAGGATCATCGTGTTGTCCCGCGCCCACTTGGCCATCGACCCCATGGCGGTGAAGCCGATGGTGAGGTCGATCATGATGATGCAGGAGCCAACCTCTTTGGCAAATTCGGCTCGCTTGTACATCTCCTCCATGTTGGCGGAGGTCACGTTCAGGTAGTGGCCCTTGATCTCGCCGGTGGCCTCCTGGGCACGCTGCACGGCCTCCATGCAGTAAAGGTAGCGCTCACGCCACCGGTTGAAGGGCTGCGAGTTGATGTTCTCGTCGTCCTTGGTGAAGTCCAGGCCGCCGCGCAGGGCCTCGTACACCACCCGGCCGTAGTTGCGGGGCGACAGGCCGAGCTTCGGCTTGGTGGTGGCACCGAGGAGCGGGCGGCCGTACTTGTTGAGCATCTCCCGCTCGTTGATGATGCCGTGCGGGGGGCCCTGGAAGGTCTTGACGTACTCCTTGGGGATCCGCATGTCTTCGAGCCGGAGGGCCTTGAGGGCCTTGAACCCGAACACGTTGCCGATGATCGACGAGGTCAGGTTGGGGATCGAACCCTCCTCGAAGAGGTCCAGCTTGTAGGCGATGTAGGCGATGTACTGCTGCGGGGCGGTGTTGGGCACCGGCACCACCTTGTAGCACTTGCCCTGGTAGTTCTCGTGGGCAGTCAGGCGGTCGGTCCACACGACCGTCCAGGTGGCGGTGGAGGACTCACCGGCGACGGCAGCCCCCGCCTCCTCAGGATCGACGTGGTCCTGCGGGATGATGCGGAAGGCCGCGATGATGTCGGTCTCCTCGGGCTCGTAGTCCGGCCGCCAGTAGCCCATGGTCTTGTAGGGGATAACCCCTGCCAGCCAGCGCGGGCGTCCCTCCTTCACCTCTCCTGCCATAGCTCGCCTCCATCCCCGAACGGGGTCTCGGCGGGTCGGCCAGCCGGAGCCGGACGAACCCGAACGTGCGAATTTTTGCTCCTTAGTTGCGCATGATAGGCCGGCATGGGCGAGAGCACAATTGAATTTTCAGATCCTTCCATTAGATAATGGTCTAATGCACGACGGCACCGGCGACGGGAGTTGCAGGCGATGACGTTCTCCCAGCTCCGCACCTTCTTGGAGGTCGCCCGGCAGGGCTCGGTCCGGGGCGCCGCCGCCACACTGCTCATCACCGAGCCGTCGGTCTCGGCCGCCCTCGCCGCCCTGCGGGACGAGATGCAGGTACCCCTGGTCGAGCGCGAGGGCCGGGGCATCCGCCTCACCGCGGCGGGCAACGAACTCGCCCGCCACGCCGCCCAGATCCTGGGCCTGTCCGACCAGGCGGTGCGCCGGGTCCGTGAGGCCGCCGGGCAGGCGGCCCCGCTCAAGCTGGTGGCCGTCACGACGGCCAGCGAATATGTCCTCCCGCCGATCCTCAAGGTCTACCGGCAGGCCCACCCCGGCGTCCAGCTGCGGATGGAGGTGGGCAACCGGGCATCGGTCATCGACCGGCTGTCGGCGCGGGAGGCCGACCTCGGCTTCGGGGGCCGCCCGCCCGAGGGCCGGGGCCTCGTGGGTACCCCGTTCCTGAACAACGAGCTGATCGTTGTGGGCCCGGGCGACCACCCCCTGGCCGGGGAGCCCGCCTTCGAGCCCGCCCGCCTGTCCCGGGAAACCTGGCTGGTGCGCGAGCCGGGCTCGGGCACCCGGGAGACCACCGAGGAGTTCTGGGCGCAGTCCCAGTTCCAGGTGTCGTCGCTCATGACCCTGGGTTCGAACGGGGCGGTGAAGCAGTCGGCGGCTGCGGGCCTGGGGATCACACTCATCTCCCGGCATGCCGTGGCGGCGCAGCTGGCCAGCGGGTCGCTGCGGGCGCTCCCGGTCGAGGGGACCCCCCTGCGGCGGTCGTGGTACGTGCTCTACCCGGAGGACAACCCGCTCTCGGGCAGCGCCTCCCAGTTCCTGGACCTCGTGCAGTCGCCGGGCGTGAAGACGGCGGTGGACGACTGGTTCGGGGCCGCCGCCATCGCCCGGCCCTAAATTTTTCTTCGCGACCTTTCGTTTTTCTGCGGTTTTTGTCGGTGCGCCTCAGTTATCTGAGGGTATGAACGATGTTGATCGTAAGATAGCTCTTCTCGCCGAGCGCCAGCACGGCGTGGTGGAGCTCAAGCAGGTACTGGCCCTCGGGGCGAGCCGGGAGGAGGTCGAAGCCCGGCTGGGTCGCGGCCAGCTGGTGCAGATCTTCCCGCGGGCCTACCGGCTCGGGGCGGGCGAGCCTCCGTTCGAGCAGACCATGATGGCCGCCACCTTGGCAGCGGGCGGCGGGGCGGTGGCGTCCCATCGGGCCGCGGCCAACCTCCACGGGCTTCCCGGCATCGCCCGGTGGGCGGAGATCACCGTGCCCCACCAGCGCCGGGTGCGCCTTGAAGGCATCACCGCCTTCCGGGCGCGCAGGCTGCCGGAGGAGGACCGGGCTCTGGTGCAGGGAATCCCGGTGACCACCCCCGGACGGACGTTGCTGGACCTCGCGAGCCTTTTCCCTGTCGAGCGCCTCGGGCGCGCACTGGCCCACTGCTTGATCCACAAGCTGGTCACGCGGGCGGAACTGCAAGGCCGCACGGAATCCCCATTGCAAGGCCATGCCGGCATCCCGGCGGTGCGGACGTTGTTGGAAGCCTGGCCCGTCTCGGCCCGCCCAATCGGCAGTGAGTTTGAACTGGAGCTCTACCGGGCGCTGGATGAGGCAGGCATCGAGCGCCCCGAGCCGCAGTGCCGGGTGGTCCTCCCGGACGGGACGGTGCGCTTCATTGACTTCGGCTATCCCCGGATCCGTTTCGGCCTGGAGGCGGAGGGCTTCGTCTGGCACGGATCACGGCCGGCCTGGGAGCGGGACCGCGTGCGGCACAACGAACTCATCGCTGCCGGTTGGGACTACCTCACCATCACCTGGGGGCTGCTCCACGACCACCCGGACCAGGTAGCGGACCTGGTGCGGCGTTCGTTGGCGATCCGTTCGGGAAGCTAGTCCCGTACGGGAAAAGTTCTGGGGACATTTTTCCGGCAAAATGACGGCAAAACTTCCCCAGAACTTCCGACGAGCCCGAAAGCTACCGAGTGGCCGCCGCCCCCACGAGCTGGAAGACAATCAACAGCTGGGTGAGCGCCAGGCTCTCGCTCCGCTTGGTCTGGTTGGCATCGATGAAGACCCCGATGGCATCCCGGTTCAGCTCACCGTCCGGGTGCGCCATCTTGTCCCAGATGATCTCCTCGGCGGCGGCCGAGACCTCGGGGGGCACGGAGCCGTCGATCTCCAGCACGTCCACCGGCTTGCCCCGGTCCCGGGCGAGGTGGAAGCGGATCGGCTCGTAGCGCGGGGTGCGGGTCTCGGCGGCGATCTCGGCCAGGTAGGGGTGGGGCAGGGTCGGCCGGAGCGTCAGCTTCACGTTGTACTTGGTGGAGTCGTAGCTCAGGTCCCCGCCCGGCGGCATGAAGCGCACCACGATGTCGGCGTGCTCGCGCTGGGGCTCGATGAACTCCTTGGAGTCCGGCTCCCGGCGCTGCATGTCGGCGATGACCTCGTCGATGGTGTAATTGCGCTTCGAGGTGTCCCGCTTCACCTTCCAGGCGGCCCGCAGCTCCTGGGGCGGGTCGAGGAAGATCTTCACGTCGAAGCAGTCCCGCATCGGCTTGGTCGAGAAGCCCAGCAGGCCCTCGATCACGCAGATGTCGTTCGGCTCGAACAGCTCCGGGGCATCGAGCGTGCCGTGATGATGGTTGTAGACCGGCTTCAGGATCGGCTCGCCGATGGCCAGGAGCTGGAGGTGCTGCTCCATGATCTCCATGTAGTTGCAATCCGGGTGGAGCGGCGTGAGCTGGACGACCTTGCGGGCCTCCCGGTCGTAGCGGTGGTAGTCGTCGGTGCAGATGGCATTGACCCGGTGCCGGCCGAAGATGTTCTCGATGCCGGCGGTCAGGGTGGTCTTCCCGGCTGCGGAGTCCCCGACAACGCCCAGCATGATCGGCCGCCGGCCATTGCGGCCGCCGTTGGTTCCCCGAGAGTTGTGCAACCCGAAGGGGCTCATGGCCATCGCCTAGGTTCTCCTCCGCTCGACTCCGACTCGACCCGACTCGACCCAACCGGACCCCAGAAGGGGCTGCTGCACCAACGCCAACCTGCAACGGGGTATTAGGTCCCAAGGCTAGGGCGACCTGGGTTCGTGGCAATCCCCCGCCGTAGGTATGGTCCCGAGTATTCCCCGGTCACCTGGCGGGGTGATCCATGCAGGGTAACAACTTTGGGGTCCCCGATGCATCTCAGCGCAGTCCAAGGCGCCGAAGGGCCAGAACCGGTCACACTTGGGCATGAGAAGCCGCGGGAGCGGCTTCACCCCACAGGGTGAGACCGCCTCAACCTGGGGCCTGACATTGCCGGGGGGTCATCCTCCGGCTGGGCTTTGACCCTCCCTTTCACCCGGTGGTGGAATAGCGGCGCGGCGGCCCGACCGGCTACCGTATCGCCGGCCATGACCACGCTTGATGCCCACGCTGACGCCCCACCGACGCCCGACGAGGTGAACCGACCCCATGAACCCGACTCCATGACTCCCCGTAATTGGATTGTCCCGTCCGTGCTCAACGCCGACCCGGGGCGCCTCTACGACGAGGTGGCCCGCCTCGACGCCGCCGGCGTCGACGCCATCCAGTGGGACGTGATGGACGGCCACTTCGTCCCCAACCTGACCTTCGGTCCGGCGTTCATCAAGGCGTGCCGGGCGGCCAGCAGCGTGCCGTTCGAGGCCCACCTGATGATCGAGGCGCCCGAGCGCTGGATCGGCGAGTACGTGGAGGCCGGCTGCGAGACCGTGATCGTCCAGGTGGAGGCCAGCGTCCACCTGCACCGCACCCTGCAGGAGATCCGCCGCATGGGGGCCAAATCGGGCGTCGCCCTGAACCCGCACACCCCGTTGGAGTCGATCCGCTACGTGCTGGACTCCATCGACCACCTGCTGGTGATGACGGTGAACCCGGGCTTCGGCGGGCAGGCCTACATCGCCGAGATGGAGCCCAAGATCGCCGACGCCCGGGCGATGATCGACGCCACCGGGCGGGACATCCCGCTCGAGGTGGACGGCGGCATCGCACCCCCGACGATCGGCGCGGCAGGGGCGGCCGGGGCGGACATGTTCGTGGTGGGCTCGGCCCTCTTCCGCCACCCCGACGGCATCGCCGCGTGTGTGGCAGAGTGCCGCGCGAACCTGGCGGCGGCGCTGGAGGACGCCGGCCCTGTTGCCCCGCTGGCCGCGGGCGGTGGAGCCGAAGACGGGAGCGCCAGAGAGAAAGTGAGCGACCGATGAGCCCGACCGAAACCCTGTCCAAAATCATCTCGCCACCGGCCTACGGCAGCGAGGCGGAGCTCCTCGCCATCGACACGATCCGCACGCTGGCCGCCGACGCCGTGCAGGCCGCCAACTCGGGCCACCCGGGCGCCCCGATGGGCCTCGCCCCCGCCGCCTACGTGCTGTGGACCCGGTTCCTGCGCCACAACCCGGCCAATCCCGGGTGGGCCAACCGGGACCGCTTCGTGCTCTCCTGCGGCCACGCCTCGATGCTGCTGTACTCGCTGCTCTACCTGACCGGCTACGGGCTCGAGCTCGAGGACATCAAGAATTTCCGGCAGCGGGGATCGCTGACCCCCGGGCACCCGGAGTACCGCCACACCAAGGGCGTCGAGACCACCACCGGCCCCCTCGGGGCGGGCTTCGCCACCGGGGTCGGCATGGCGATCGCCGAGCGGATCCTGGCCGATCGGTTCAACAAGCCGGGCTTCAGCGTGGTCAACCACTTCACCTACGCCTTCTGCTCGGACGGCGACGTCATGGAGGGCGTGTCGCACGAGGCCGCCTCGCTGGCCGGGCACCTGCGCCTGGGCAAGCTCATCTACCTGTACGACGCCAACGAGATCACCATCGACGGCCCCACGTCGCTGGCGTTCACCGAGGACGTCGGCCGGCGCTTCGAGGCCTACCAGTGGCACGTGCAGCACGTCTATGACGGCAACGACCTCGACGCCCTGACGACCGCCTACGAGGCGGCGCAGGCCGACCCCCGGCCATCGATCATCGTCACCCGCACCCACATCGGCTACGGCGCCCCCACACGCCAGGACTCCGAGCTGGCCCATGGCCAGGCCCTGGGCGAGGACGAGGTCCGGGGGACCAAGATCCGCTACGGCTGGGACCCGGACAAGAAGTTCTTCGTGCCCGACGAGGCCCTCGCCACCTGGCGGAAGGCCCTGGACCGGGGCACGGAGGTCGAGGGGACCTGGACCTACCTCATGGACCGCTACCGGGCGGAGTTTCCCGAGGACGCCGCCGAGCTGGAACGGGTCCTGGAGGGCCGGCTGCCCGAGGGCTGGGACGCCGACCTGCCGACGGTCGGCCCCGAGAAGGCCCTGGCCACCCGGGTCTCGTCGAACATGGCGATCAACGCCGCCGCCGGCAGGCTGCCCGAGCTGATCGGTGGCTCGGCCGACCTCACCGGGTCCAACGGCACCGAGATCAAAGGCGGCGGGGTGCTCGGTCCCGAGGCCGGCGGCCGCAACATCCACTACGGGGTGCGGGAGCACGCCATGGGGTCGATCCTGAACGGGATGGCGCTGCACGGCGGCGTGCGTCCCTTCGGCGGCACGTTCCTCATCTTCTCGGACTACATGCGCCCCGCGGTCCGCCTAGCGGCGCTCATGGCGATCCCCAGCATCTTCGTGTACTCGCACGACTCGATCGGCCAGGGCGAGGACGGCCCGACCCACCAGCCGGTGGAGCACCTCGCCAGCTTGCGGGCGATGCCCGGGCTGTGCGTGATCCGGCCGGCGGACGCCAACGAGGCGGTCGAGGCCTGGCGGGTGACGCTCAGCCAGCGCAGCGAGCCGGTGGCGCTCGTCCTCACCCGGCAGAACGTCCCCACCCTGGACCGGACCCGGCTGGCGCCGGCGGCCGGTCTGGCGAAGGGCGCCTACGTGCTGTCGGACCCGCCGGCGGCCAACGGCGGGTCGCCCGACCCGGACCTGATCCTCATCGGCACCGGCTCCGAGGTGTTCCTCTGTGTCGAGGCGGCCGACCGTCTCACGGCCGAGGGAGTTCGCACCCGGGTGGTCAGCATGCCGTCGTGGGAGCTCTTCGAGCGCCAGCCGCAGAGCTACCGGGACGAGGTGCTGCCCCCGGCCGTCCGGGCCCGCCTCTCGGTGGAGTGCCTGTCGACCTTCGGGTGGGAGCGCTACGTCGGGGAGGCTGGCGGCTCGCTCGGCCTCGACCACTTCGGCGCCTCGGCACCCGGGGGCACGCTGCTGGCGGAATTCGGCTTCACGGTGGACAACGTGGTGGCGCACGCCCGAGCAGTTCTGGAGAAGCAGGGGAGGGCGGCCGCTCCCCTGCCGACTCCGTAGCGCCCATGAGAGCCCGGTAACGGCTCTCTAACCGGACGGAGCGCCCTCCACCAATTTCGAGCAGCTTCCAAATAGGAAAACACGGGTAAGCGAGCGGACTCGGGGAGCAGCAGAGTCGGTCCTCGACGGGGGACCGGGGTGGAGGGAGGCTGGCGCATGGCGGAAGAAGGCACGTCGCTGTCGGTGGGGGTGCCCAAGGAGTCCTACCCAGGGGAGCGTCGGGTCGCTTTGACGCCGCCGGCGCTCCCCGCCCTGACCAAAGCCGGGCTGCGCATCGTCGTCGAGAGCGGTGCGGGCGCCCAGGCCGGGTTCTCCGATGACGCCTACCAGAAGGCCGGTGCGACCGTCGGTACGCGCTCGGACGCCTTCGGGGCCGACATCGTCGCCCAGGTCCGTACCTTCACCGCCAACCCGGTGGCGGGCCGGGCCGACCTCGACCTGATGCGCCCGGGGCAGATCATCCTCGGGCTGGCCAACCCGCTGGCCGCCGCCGAGCTGGTGCCCGAGTTGGCCGCCCGCAAGGTGACCGCCTTCGCCATGGAGCTGATCCCCCGGACCACCCGGGCGCAGGCCATGGACGTCCTGTCCTCGCAGGCCAACATCGGCGGCTACAAAGCGGTCATCCAGGCGGCCGGGCACCTGCCCAAGATGATGCCCATGATGACCACGGCGGCCGGGACGGTCCCCCCCGCCAAGGTGTTCGTGCTCGGCGTGGGCGTCGCCGGCCTGCAGGCCATCGCCACCGCCAAGCGCCTGGGGGCGGTGGTGCAGGCCTTCGACGTGCGCCCGGAGACCGCCGAGCAGGTGGAGAGCCTGGGGGCCAAGTTCGTCAAGGTCGAGCTGGAGGCCGCCCAGGGCGCCGGCGGCTACGCCGCCCAGCAGAGCGAGGAATTCCTGCGCAAGCAGCGGGAGGTGCTCTCAGGGGTGATCGCCGCCAGCGACGTCGTCATCACGACAGCCCAGGTGCCGGGCAAGAAGGCCCCGGTGCTGGTCACCGAGGAGATGGTCAAGGGGATGGCACCGGGCTCGGTGATCATCGACATGGCTGCCGGCCAGGGTGGCAACGTCGCCGGGTCACAGCCCGACCAGGTGGTGGACATCGACGGCGTGATCATCGACGGCCCGACCAACCTGCCGGGCACCATCCCGGTCCACGCCTCGATGACCTTCGCCAAGAACGTCACCAACTTCCTCTTCAACATGTACGACAAGAAGGCGGGCACGCTCCGGCTCGATGCCGGCGACGACATCATCGAGGGGTCGATGATCGCCCGGAACGGTGACGTGGTGCATCCCCGGGTCCGGCAGGCCGCCGGGCTCGACGCCAGCGAAGGAGGGGCCAAGTAGATGGCAAGCCAGCTCTCGACCTACCTGTTCGTCTTCGTCCTGGGGACGTTCATCGGCCTGGACGTCATCAAGCGGGTCAGCCCGCTGCTGCACACCCCGCTGATGTCGCTGACCAACGCCATCGCCGCCATCGCCGTCGTGGGCGCCATCCTGCTGGCGGGGCGCACCGGCAGCAAGGTGGCCACCGTCCTGGGCACCGCCGCCATCGTCGCCTCGATGGCCAACGTCGTCGGTGGGTTCTGGATCACCGACCGGATGCTGAAGATGTTCAAGACCAAGGCCGCCCCGGCCAAGAGTGAAGCCAAGAGTGCGGTCGAGAGTGCGGAAGGCGGGGCGAAGTAGATGAGCGCCGCCACCCGAGCCCAGATCATCGACTACTCCTACATCGTCGCCGTCATCTGCTTCATCTACTCGCTGAAGTGGATGAACAAGCCGGCCACCGCCATCAAGGGCAACCGGATCGGCGAGTTCGGCATGGCCCTCGCCATCGCCGCCACGCTGATCAGCCACGACATCCACTCGTTCACCTGGATCATCGTCGGCCTGGTCATCGGGGCCCTCGCCGGCATCCCGCTGGCGGTCCTGACCCCGATGAAGGACGTTCCGCAGCAGATCGCCTTCATGCGGGCGTGCGGGGGCCTGGCGGCCGCCCTGGTGGGGACCGCCGAGTTCTACCTGCAGGAGAGCGGGATCATTCACTCGCACTTCAACATGGGCGCCCTGTGCGCCGAGGTGATCCTGGGCTACCTGACCTTCACCGGGAGCCTGGTCGCCTCCGGCAAGCTGCAGCAGATCCTCCCCCAGAAACCCGTCCTCTACAAAGGCCACAACGCGGTCAACGGCATCGTGCTTGCCGCCGCCCTCATCGCTGCGGTGTACCTCAACTTCGAGCCCACCAAAACCGGGGTCTTCGCCGTCATGATCGTGGTGCCGATGATCTTCGGCGTCCTGCTGATCATCGCCATCGGCGGGGCCGACATGCCGACGGTCATCGCCCTGCTGAACGCCTACGGCGGGCTGTCGTCGGCCATGATGGGCTTCGTCCTGGCCAACAAGCTGCTGATCGTCGCCGGGGCGCTCGACGGCTCCTCCGGCCTCATCCTGTCGATCATCATGTGCAAGGCCATGAACCGCTCGTTCACCAACGTGCTGTTCGGGGGCTTCGGGGCGGTGGCATCCAAGGGCGGCGCTGCCGAGGAGCGCAACTACCGCAGCGCCTCGGCCGAGGAGGCGGCCTCGATCCTGGACGCGGCGGCGACGGTGGTCGTCGTGCCCGGGTACGGCATGGCGGTGGCCCAGGCCCAGCACAAGGTTCGGGAGCTGTACGACACCCTCACCAAGGCGGGCACCGATGTGAAGTTCGCCATCCACCCGGTGGCCGGACGGATGCCGGGCCACATGAACGTCATCCTGGCCGACGCCAACGTCCCCTACGAAGCCCTGGTGGAAATGGACGACATCAACGGCGAGTTCCCCCAGACCGACGTGGTGCTGGTGATCGGGGCCAACGACGTGGTCAACCCGGCGGCCAAGACCGACGAGACCTCGCCGATCTACGGCATGCCGATCCTGGATGTGGACCGGGCGCGCAACGTCATGGTGATCAAGCGCTCGATGAGCCCGGGCTTCGCCGGGATCGACAACGACCTGTTCTACCTGGACAAGACCCTGATGCTGTTCGGCGACGCCAAGTCGTTCACCGCCGACATCGTGAAGGAGATCGCGGCCGCCAAGGCAGGCGTCTAGGAGCGGGCAGGGACCGGTGGCCGGTCCTCCCCGGTCGACGTTTCGGAAAGGCCTCTAGGGGTCGGAGTCAGGCCCGGGTGCGGGCGCGTGCTCCGGGTTCGGCCCCTGGGGGTAGGGCTCCGGCCATACGTAGTCGGGGGCGGAGCTGGGCGGCACCGGCGATGGCGGGCCGGGTGCCCCCGGTGCACGCCCGGGAGAGCCGTAGCCGGGAGGGTACTGGTAGCCGCCCGGGTAGCCGTAGCCCGGGTGGGCGGCCCCCTGCGCCTGCCTCACTTTGCCCCGCTTCACCGCGGTATGGATGATCACGAGCAGGCCGATGACCAGCGCCAGAACCCCGAGCCCCAGGGCACTGATGACGGCCCCTACCAGGAGCGGGGCGACGCTGCGCCCGACCGCCAGGCCCCCGGTCCCCACCGAAGCCGAGGTGATCTGAAAATCGCCGCCCGGCTTGGGGATTCTGAAGGCGGCGATCCCCTCCCCGTTGTGGCCGTCGATCTTGTAGGCGACGAAGGCCCGGCCCCAGGACCCGCCGTAGCGGCCAATCGTCACCCGCTGCGTGCCTCCGGAGGGCACCAGGGAGACGGTGACCAGCGGCACGTGGTCGGGAACCCCGCTGCCTTCGTAGTAGATGACGTAGCCACCCGGGTCGAGGGTGAGCAGCTCGGTGCCGGTGAGTGGCATCCGCTGGAAGTTATCGATGCGCCGGACGTAGACCCTCAGGACGGCTGCACCCACCAGGCCGGCGCCGAGCAGCCCGACCGCGATGACCACCCCGCCGATCCAGTAGCCGGCTTTCGAAGGCCCCGCCGGGGGCGTGCTCATGCCCTAAGTAACTCGCAGAGCTAGGGATCTGTCAAGCTCAGGCTGGTTGGTACGGGTAAGGATATTCGCCGGGGGGAGGGTATGCCCGCCGGGCGCGCCGGCGGCGGGCGAAGGTGGCGATGATCAGGACCACGCCGAGGACGAAGCCCACCAACCCAATGAACACTGCCCCCAGGACGGTGAAGGCCAAGCGGGGGCCGATGGTCTTGCCCACCGCCAGCGTGGCGCACGAGGACGGGGCATCGGTGCACACCGACGCCACGTGGTAGGTCCCGGGCGCAGGGGCGGAGAAGGTGTCGGCGGCGTCGCCCGAGAACTGATCGACGTTGTAGGTCAGGGTCGTGCGCCGCCCGTTCTGCAGCGTCCCGTAGCGGGCGAGCGGCAGGGGCGCTGTCCCCCCGGGCGCCGTCACGGTGGCCGAGAGGCCCAGATCGGCGGGGAACAGGGGCGATTCGTTGTACAGCACGTAGTTCCCGGCCGCGGTGAGGTGGACGTCACCCCCGCCGTTGGCCGGCACCCGCTGGAATGCCTTGACGTCGGTGCGGAACTGGGCCAGCCCGGCGACCACCCACAGTCCGGCCCCGATGCCCCCGGCCACGATCACCAGGAGACCAACCAGGTACCCCCAGCGGGTCGGGCGCATCGCAGCGTCGGCTACACCATCTCCACCAGGTGGCGCAGGACGTGGTACTGGGTGGCCTGCGCCTCCTGGATGCGGGGGATGTACTCGAAGTCGATGGTGACGCAGTGGTCCACCAGCTTGCGGGCGACCATCGGGCCACCGCCGTAGCCGGCCAGCCCGAAGGTGGTCATCTTGCGCCGCCGGGCCTCCTCGAGGGCGGCCAGGACGTTGCGCGAGCCACCCGAGGTGGAAACGGCGAAGGCGATGTCGCCCGGCTGCCCGAAGGCGATCACCTGGCGGGCGTAGATGTTGTCGTAGCCGACGTCGTTGCCCACCGCGGTCACCACGGCCTCCTCGTTGGTCAGCGAGAGGGCCGGCCGGGGGCGCATGCCGGGAGGCGGGGCCATGAGGTCGGTGACGAAGTCCTGGGCGTCGGTGGCCGAGCCGCCGTTGCCGAAGGCGAGGAGCTTGCCGCCGGCGCCGAACTGGCGAGCCAGGAGGCGAGCACCGTCCACCAGCTGGTCGGGCTTGGCCACCCGGATCGAGATCACGTCCTCGGCCTTCTGCTGGATGGAGCCCTGCACCTCGGCCAGCACGGCGTCGAGGTTGGTCTCGGCCTCGGCCAGGAACGGGTACAGGAAGCTGGACGCCCCCGAGTCGTGCACCGGGCCGGCGTCCCGGCCCTTCAGCAAGCCCTTGTGCTCGAAGAACACGTGCACCAGCTCCCAGAGCATGTGGTAGCCGGTCTCGTGCACCTCCTGGACCACGAAGGGGTCGGGGTCCTCGCAGCTGAACAGCCAGTCGGCCTCCCAGGACCGCTGCCGGGACGTCGGCCCGGTCAGGGCGATGGTCATGATCCCCTTGGCGGCCGCCTGCTTGATCCCGGCCGCGATGGCGGGGCCGCTGGCGTCGTCGGGCGCCAGCGCCAGGCCGATGGCGATGTCGTCGGGCCGCCCGAGGACGTCGATCTGCCGGGCGAACACCGAGGAGGAGTCCTCGGCGGCCAGGCCGAGGGCGGTCGGGCCATCGTTCGGCAGGGCGATGGCGGGCAGGGCACGCTTGCCGACGATGACCGGGTGGACGAACTCCACCGAGATGTGCGAGGCGTCGGTGGCCGCCGGGCCCATGCCGAAGGCCAGGATGCGCCCGCCCCGGGCGAAGCGTTCCGCCATCTCGTGGCACGCCCGGGCGAGCCGGGGAGCTTCGGCGGCGAACTGCGCCCGGACGACGGATGCCCGGTGCTGGTACTGGTCGATCACAAAGTCTTCCAGCTGCGCCATGCTGCTGCCCCCGTTCGGCCGGTGAACCCCCAACCACCTTAGCGCGGCGTATGCCCGGGCCTCGGGCGGCATGGGGCTCGCCAGTCTTGGGCGGTTACAGTGCGAACGGGCGGTTGGCAGCCGAGTGAAAAGGGTGACGTGATGACCACCGTGCGCAGCGAGACCATTGCCATCCCCGGCCGGGGTGAGTTCACCGCCCACACCGTGGTGCCCGATGCCGGTTCCGGTCCGGGTCTGCTCATCATCCAGGAGATCTTCGGCGTCAGCCCCTACATCAAAGATGTGTGCGACCGGGTGGCCGCCCTTGGTTACGTCGCCATGGCGCCGGACCTGTACTGGCGCATCACGCCCGGCGTCTCGATCGACGAGCAGGACCCCGACGCCCTCCAGCGGGCCATGGGGTACGGCGGCCGGCTGGACTTCGAGGGCGCAGTCGGCGACGCCGTGGCCTCGCTCAAGCACCTGAAGGCGTTGCCGGAGGTGCAGGCCGGGGGAGGCAAGGCCGGGGTCATGGGCTTCTGCCTCGGGGGCGGGATCAGCTACCGGGTTGCGGCGGCGGCCGACCCAGCCTGTGCCATCTCCTACTACGGCTCGGCGGTGCCCGATGCGCTCGGGGTCGCCGGCGACATCCACTGCCCGATCCTGTTCCACTTCGGTCTGGAGGACAACTACCTCACCGTGGGGCGCCAGGCGGCGGTCCGGGAGGCTTTCGCCGGCAACGCCCTGGCCGAATTCCACGACCATGAAGGAGCCGGGCACGCTTTCGACAACCACAACTCGCCGAGGTTCTCCCACCCGCGGGCCGCCGCCGAGGCGTGGGAGCAGACCAAGGACTTCCTCCGCCAGAAGCTGCCGGTCTGATCGGGCCCGGACTGCGGCCGGACTGCGGGCCGCAGCCCCCATCATTCGGGGGACATTTGTCCCACTGCCCGGGACACAAGTCCCCGACTTCAGCCGAGGGGCGGCATGCGTGGACCCCGAGCGATGGCATGGGTCCGGGTGCCCCTTGACCGGCAAGGTTTCGTATCAGAGCCCGGACTGCATTGCCGGACCGAGTTCTGGGGGCGATTTTCCGCCTAAACGACGGCAAAAAGTCCCCAGAACTTCCCTCGAAATCGGCTAACGTCCCGAGCGGGACCGCACCACCCCGGCCAGGACGGAGATGAAGCGGGGGTCGTCGTTCGGGGAGGCGGTGCGGCGCAGGTCGATCCCCAGCTCGGCGGCCTTCTCCACGCACTCGACGTCGATGTCGTACAGCACCTCCAGGTGGTCGGCCACGAAGCCGATCGGCGCCACCACGGCCCGCTTCCCCCCCCGGCTGCAGAACGCCGCCAGCGAGGTCAGCACATCCGGGCCCAGCCACGGCTCGCCGGTGTGGCTCTGGCTCTGGAAGGCGAACTCCCAGTTCGGCGCCCCGGCCACGGCGGCGATCAGGCCGGAGGAGTCGAGCAGCTGGTCCTGGTACGGGTCGCCGTCGGCCAGGATGCGTTCGGGCAGGCTGTGGGCGCTGAAGAACACCCGGGTGGTGGTGTCCTCGGCGTCCCAGTCGCCCAGGGCGGCTCTCAGGTTCTCGGCGGCGAAGCGAACGAACCCCGGGTTGTCGTACCAGAAGGGGATCATGTCGACCCGGAAGGTCGCCCCGATGGCCTCCGTGGCCGCCCGCAGGCGCTGCTCGTAGCCCCCGATGCTCATCTTCGAGTAGTGCGGAGCCAGGACCAGGCCGATGACGCGGTCGTGGCCGTCGGCGGCGATCTGCTCCACCGCCTCCCGGACGAAGGGATGCCAGTGCTTCATGCCCACGTAGGTCTGGTAGCCGTCGCCCAGCTCATCGCCCAGGGCGGCGGCCTGACGTTGAGTGATCTGGGGCAGGGGCGACAGGCCCCCGATGCGCTCGTAGCGGGCGACGAGGTCGGCCAGCGCCTCGGGCGAGGGCTTCCGCCCGCCCCGGATGTCGGTGTAGTACGCCTCCACCTCGTCGGTCGAGCGTGGGCCGCCGTAGGCCATGCACAGCACCGCCGTGCTCATTGCGCCGTCCTCTCGTGCACCCGGTCGACCAGGAGCTTGAGGTTGTCAAGGGGCGAATCGGGCAGCACGCCGTGGCCCAGGTTGAAGATGTGCCCCGGGCGGCCGGCGGCGGCGGCGAGGACGTCGTCCACCCGCTGGGCGAGAACCTCGGGGGGCGCCAGCACGGCGGCTGGCTCCAGGTTGCCCTGGACCGCCCGGCCGGGGCCGATCCGCTCCCAGGCGGCGTCGAGCGGGATGCGCCAGTCCACGCCCACCACATCGGGGGGGATTGACGGGGGCCCACCGGGCGAGGCCATCTGATCGAGCAGCGTCGCGGTGTTGGTGCCGAAGTGGATCCGGGGGACGCCGAGGGAGGCCGTGGCGTCGAAGATCGTGGCCACGTGGGGCGCCACGAAGGCGGCGTAGTCGGCGGGCGACAGGGCGCCCACCCAGCTGTCAAACAGCTGCAGGGCCTGGATGCCGGCCTCCACCTGGGCGCCGAGGTAGTCGATCACCATCGTGACCAGGCGCTCCATCAGCTGGTGCCAGGTGGCGGGCTCGGTGAACATCATTGCCTTGGTGCGGGTGAAGTCGCGGCTGGGGCGGCCCTCGATCAGGTAGCTGGCCAGGGTGAACGGCGCCCCGGAGAACCCGATGAGCGGGGCGACCCCCTCCAGCTCCCGGCGGGCGATCCGGATGGCGTCGAGGACTGCGGGGACCGACTCCCGGGCCGGGATGGCCGTCAGGGCGTCGATCTGGGCCGCCGAGCGGATGGGGTCGGCCACCACCGGGCCGACGTCCTCCACCAGCTCGAAGCGC
Organism: Actinomycetota bacterium; assembly: GCA_035765775.1. Taxonomy (NCBI): domain Bacteria; kingdom Bacillati; phylum Actinomycetota; species Actinomycetota bacterium. Next base: position 106,742 of record DASTWV010000043.1, read on the forward strand.
ACCCCGAGCCCGGCGAGGGGCAGCATGATGTCGGCGAACATGATGGCGGCGTCCACCTCCAGCACCTGGAGCGGGAGGAGGGTCACCTGGGCGCACAGCTCGGGGCGCTTGGTGATCTCGACCAGGCCGTAGTGCTCCCGCAGCTCCCGGTAGGCGGGCAGCGAGCGGCCCGCCTGGCGCATCATCCACACGGGGGTGGCATCGACCGGGCGCCGGGCGCAGGCGTCCAGGAAACGCCGGGCGCGCGGAGGGCCGGCCAGCGGTGCAGCGGTCGGGGTGGAGGGGGAAGCGGTGGCGGCGTCGGTCGTCACGGAGCCTCCACCTTACCAGGGCCCCCGCACGGCCCTGGGGGCCCGGCGAGCCCGGCGGCCGGTCAGTCCCGTCCGGGCGGGACGAGGCGAGAACCCACTCGAGGTCGAGGCAGCGCCGCCGCCGGCGCCGGGTAGAGCTGGCCAGAGATCAGGTATTTGTGCATGGGTGGACATGATAATCCTGTTCGGCCATGCACAAAAAGGACCTGGCGGGGGCCCGAACCCAGGGGCTAGCCACTCGAAACAGCGACCGGGCTCCGGCCACCCCGAAGCTTCAGCGCACGAGCTCCAACAGGTCGGCGCTCGCCGCGGCGAGCGAATCGTAGACCCGGGGTGCCCCGCTCAGCGCCTCGGGCTTGTGGGTCGTCGCTACCGCCACCACCGACATCCCACCCCGCAGGGCCGCTTGGATACCCACGGGCGCATCCTCGACCACCGTGCACGCCGCCGGCGCGGCGCCCAACGCCCGGGCCGCCTTCAGGAAGCACTCGGGATCCGGCTTGCCCTGGGTGGTGTCGTCGCCGCAGACCATCACCGCCGGGGGCTCCACGCCCGCGGCCGCCAGCAGGGCCGGGCCGTAGCGCCGCCGAGCGGAGGTGACCACCGCCCAGCGGTCGGGGGGCAGGGCGGCCACGAGGGCCTGCGCCCCGGGCATGGCGACCGCCTTCGAGGTCCCCTCCTCCATGAGGCGCTCGAAGCTCTCCAGGGCCTCGACCACCCGGGCGGGCGGGGCGTCGACCATGATCGAGGCGATCACGTCCTCCGGCCGCCGTCCGTGCAGGTCCCGGGGGAACTGGGAGCGCTCGATCCGGTAGATCTTCGCCCAACAGGTGTAGGCGTAGCGGTAGGCCTCCAGCGACTCGATGAGCACGCCGTCCATGTCGAACAGGAGCACCCGGCGCTCAGCCATCGGCGCCGTCATCCCCACCCCCACTGCGGGCGTACTCGGTCAGGATGTCCAGCCAGCGCAGGAGGGCGCCGCACCGGGGGCACTCGGAGGCGTCGCGCTCGACGTCGATGAAGGCGATGTCCCGGGGCGCCAGCTCGAGGCGCAGGCGGTCCACCAGCTCCGCCTCGGTCGGTTCCTCGTCCTCGGTCAGCATGCCCTCGTCGGCCATCCACGAGGCCAGGCCGCGGGTGTCGATCTCCTCGTCGAGGCGGCGGGAGTGGGCCGGGACAAAAGCGGCGGGGATCCAGAACTGGATCTCCTGGCCGCAGCGGTGCCGGATGCCCAACATGATTGCGCGTGATTCGTCAGCCACCCCTTCATGATGCCCCCATTGCTGGCCGAGTTGTCCCCGGAGGGCTCCGAGGTGGCGGTGGTGCCGCCCACCGGGCAACCTTTCGGGACGCCAGGCAGTCTGTATGGTCGTGAGGCAGACACCGACCACCGCAACCCTGGGGCCGACGCTGGACCCCTCAGATGCCGCTGAGGCGGCCCCCGGCGGCTCGTTCGGCGCCCTGTACGCCGAGCACCGATCCCCCGCCCTGCGCCTGGCCTACCTGCTGTGCGGGGACACCGACCGGGCCGAGGAAGCCGTCGCCGAGGCCTTCTGCCGGGTGTACCCGCACTGGCGGAAGGGCCAGGTGGCCGACGCCGGCGCATACATCCGGCGGGCCGTCGTCAACGAGCTGCGCAGCCGGGGCCGCCGCCGGGTCCTGGAGCTCCGGGAGGAGCGCCGCCGCACCGTGGACCGGACGACCCTCGAGGACGTCGCCCAGCAGGCGGTCGAGCGGGACCGCATCCGGATCGCCCTTGCCGCCCTGCCCATCCGCCAGCGCGCGGCGGTGGTGCTGCGGTTCTACGAGGACCTGCCCGAGGCGCAGGTCGCCGCCGCGCTGGGCATCAGTGTCGGCACGGTGAAGTCATCGGTGTCCCGGGGGCTTGCCCGCCTGCGGGGGGCACTCACTGACGAACAACGAGAGGAAGACGCATGACCACCTTCGAGGAACACCTGTCGCACATGCTGCACACCGTCGCCGACGAGGTGGCGCCGGGAGCCACTCTCGACGACCGGGTGTGGTCCGGGCTGGTCCGGCCCCGCCCGGCGTCCCGCCGGCCGCTCGTGGTCGCCTCGGCGGCCGCCCTGGCCCTAGTGATGGCCGCCGTGGCGGTAGCCCGCCCCTGGGACGCCAGGAGCACCCCGGTGCGCACGCTGGGAGGCGGGTCGCTGGCGGGCGCCGGCCCCGACACCTGGACCGGGATCCCGAAGGCACCGGTGGCGCCGAGGAACCAGTTCCTCGAGGCGTGGACCGGGTCGCAGATGCTGGTCTGGGGCGGCGATGCCGGGACCTCCGAGCTCGCCGATGGTGCTGCTTTCACCCCGGCGGCCGGGACCTGGGACACCATCCCGGCCGGCCCCCTGCCCGCCACGGCTGGGCCCGTGGGGGCCTGGGACGGATCGGAGCTGCTGGTCTTCGCGGGAAACCCAACGCCGGCGACCAGCCCCGGTGCCGCCTACAACCCCGCCACGGGCAGGTGGCGATCGCTGAAGCCGTTCCCGCTGGGGGCCGTGGGCGACGCGGGCAGCTACGCCGTGTGGACCGGGTCCCGCCTGCTGGTCTGGGGCTTCTTCGGCAACGACGCCCGCAACTCCGAGCGGGGCACCACTGACACCCGGGCGGCGGAGTTCGACCCGTCCACCAACACCTGGACCGAGACATCGGCCGCCCCGGTGGCGGCGCCGATCTTCGGGGACGGCTTCTGGACCGGCGCACAGCTCCTGGTCTATGGGCAGGTGGGCACCAGCGGCTCGAGCGCCGGGCAGCCCCAGCTGGTGAGCTACACGCCGGCGACGGACGCCTGGCAGGTGCTCCCCGCCCCGCCGTCGCCGGTGACCGGGGGCGGGGCAGCCGCGTGGACGGGCACGGAACTTGTCGTCGGGGGGGGCAGCGAGGGCGGTCCCGGCCTGCTGCCCAATGCCGCTGCGTTCAACCCGGCGACGGGCACCTGGCGCACCCTCCCGGACGCACCGGAGGGCTTCACCGGGAACTGGCGTTACCGCGACCTCTGGACGGGGACGGACGTGCTCATCCTGGACGACGGCGACGCTCAGGGCCGGCCCCTGCTCTTCAACCCCGCCACCGACACGTGGCGCTTCGGGGCGGCCTCACCGGTCCCCGGGCGCACCGACGGGCCGGCGGTGTGGGACGGCACCGCGGCCCTGGTCTGGGGCGGCGGCCGTTCGCAGGCAGAGGGAAGCACCACCCCGGCCACCGTTGATGTGGCCCCGACGCCCGGGGCGAGCCCGGCCCCGGCGACCTTCCCCGCAGGGACCCCGGAGGGCACGTCGTGCTGTACCAGCGTGGAGCAGGGGTACTCCTACACGCCCCCGTCGTAGGGCGGCGTCGTAGGGTGGCGGCGTGGTCCGGCCGCTCAGAAATCCATCCGGCCGGCGAAATGGGCGCCCACGTCGGGCCGCACCAGTTGGTACAGAGCCACCCGGTGGCCACCGGGGCCGGTGAACGAGCAGCACGGCCCGTGCGGGATCTCGAAGGTGCGCTCCTTCGTCCACCCCTGGGCCTGCAGGGCGGCGAGGGAGCCTTCGAGGTCGGCCACCCGGTACACGAGGATCGCCCGGTCGCCCTCCAAATGGTCCGCCAGCAGCACCTGGGGCGGCCCGGCGCTCAGTTCCACCATGGCCACCCGGGTGCCCATGGCATCGATGGCGAATACCAGCCGGCCGCCGAGGACATCGCAGAACCAGGCGGTGTCGGCCGCCACGTCGGTGCTCGGCGTGTACAGGAAGTCGAGCTGCTCAAACGGGGGCGCCACCGCCCAGAAAGCCTACGGCAGGTCCGAGGCGGGCGTGGTGGCCGGGGCGGTGAGTGGGGCGGTGAACGGAGAGGTCGTGACTCTCTGAGACGGGGCCAAGCCGTGTCTCGATCGGCGCCACTCAACTACAACCACCACATTGCCGATCTTCACGGTGGAGGTTCGGATCCAGCCTCAGAAGCCTGTGTTGGCATTCTTGCTACCCAAGCATTGGGGTCGGAGCTGATGCTGAAGCCCAGGGTCCCTGATTGGTCGTATTGGCAAAAGAAGGCGGTCATGCTCGGACCATCTGCTGATGGACGCTACCTTTTCGACTCATCTTATGGAAGGGGTTCCATCTGTTGGTCCTGCCCCAAGCGGACACGCACTTGTGAAGCGCCTTAGAACTGTTCAACAGAGTGCTCCCGTGAGCCGGTGGAAGCGACTTGCACGGGCCTACCTGGCGGGATTACCGGCCATTTTATTTTGGTACGGTGTGCTGCTGGTGCGTCACGACTACTTCGGCATGATCCTAGTGCCATTCATTGGGTTAGCGTTATTCGGGTCTGTGTATATCTACATCAGATGGCATTTTCGACCTCCCAAACAACGCGACCCTAGGTGACGCGCTCTGTCAGGTTGAAGCCGGGCCCGTTGCAGGTAACTAAAGGGGAATTACTCGGGGAAAGACTGCCGGCGCCAGTGGTCCGGTGACCACGACGGTGCCTTGGGTCCTCCCCTTCGCTCCCTTCGGCGTCGGGTCCCCCTACATCGACCCCCGGCCGGTCGACCTTGGTACCTACGGCAGGTCCGAGGCGGGCGTGGTGGCGGGGGCGGTGAGCGGGGCGGCCGGCAGGACCAGGCGGTTCCCGGCGTCGTCCAGGATCCCCCGGGAGACGGTGACCGCCACCTCCGCCCCCGGGGCGGGCGCCGAGGCGAGCACCAGGTCGACGACGGCGTCGGCCGTGCCGGTGCAGGTGGCCAGGGCCACATCGACGGGCGATCCGCCGGCGGTGACCGAGAACTCGCCCAGATTGACGCTGGAGCACGACACCGGCTTGGAGAGCAGGACGGCGACGACGCTCGACTCGCCCGAGGCCAGGATCCGCTGCACGGCGGGGGGCTGGGAGTTGACCACCAGGGTCTGGGTGGCTACCGGCGAGGTGGCGCCGCCGGTGTCGACGGCCTCCAGGGCCACGGTATGCGGCCCGTCGGGGAGGCCCGGCGCCTGGTAGGACCAGGAGACCGGCTGGCCGACCGGGGCGGTCGGCGAGCAGACCGGGCACGACACCCCGCCGGCGGTGAACGGCCCGCCGTCCAGGCTGGCCCGGATGCCGGCCACGCCGCCGTCGGGGTCGGTGGCGCTCCCGGTGAACGTCGGGCGGGGGCTGGAGGTCGTCGTCCCCGGGGCCAGGGCGAGTTGGAGCGTCGGGGCCTGGTCGGCGGCGGTCGCCACGAGGCGGGGCGTCGCCACCGGGTTGCCGGCGGCGTCGGTAGGGCCGGCGGCGCCGGCGGGGCCGGACGCAATGGTCACGACCACCTGATCGCCACCCCGGGGGGCGGCGTCGAGGGTGAGGGCGACCGACGCACTCGACGCCCCGGGGCACGCCAGGCTCTCAACCACCACCGACCGGTTCGGGCCGGCGGTGATCGAGAACTGCCCCGCCTGGAGCGACGAGCACGCCAGGGGCTTGGAGAACGTCGCGGTCATGGAGACCGATCCGCCGACGGCGGTCAGGGCAGCCGGCTTGGGCGCCACCGTGTCGACGGTGAGGGTCTCGGTCACCGCGGCCGAGGCGGTCCCGGCGTTGTCCACCGACTGGAAGGCCACCGTGTGCGCCCCGTCCGCCAGGCGGAGCGGCGACTGCCAGGTCCACTGCTCGGGAGCCCCGAGGGCCCCGGCCGGGCCGCAGGCCGTGCAGCCGATCCCGGCCCGGGAGTACGGCGCCCCGTCCACACTGGCCTGCACCGATGCCACCGTCCCGTCCGGATCGGTGGCCGACCCCTGGTACGACGGCCGGGCCTGGTCGGTGAGGCCCCCGTCGGGGGCGCCGGCGGTCATCGACACCGAAGGCCCGACGTTGGTGGCCGTGGCGCCGATGGTGTGGGCGGCGGTGAAGTGGTTGCCCGGCACGTCGGTCGGCCCGCCTGAGAGGACCGTGACGGCCACCGGGTCCCCGCCCCGGGGCGGGGAGGCCAGCGTCAGGGCCACAGTGGCGTTCGACGGGCCGGCACAGCTCACCGAGGCCACGGCGTCGTAGCGGCCGCCCACCATCACGCTGAAGCCCGAGGGCTGCAGCGAGGAGCAGGCGAGGGGCTTGGAGAAGGTCATGGCCAGCGCCGCCTGGCCGCCGGTGGCGGCCAGCCCGGCGGGCGCCGGTGGGACCGTGTCGATGGAGACGGTCTGCGAGATGGGCGCCGAGGCGGTCCCGGCGTTGTCGGTCGACTGGAACGCCACGAGGTGGGAGCCGTCGGCCAACCTGAGGGGCGATGCCCACGTCCAGCTCACCGGCGCCGCAAGACCACGATTGGCCCCGCAGCCGGGGCAGGAGACCCCGGCGGCCGAGAACGGCCCGCCGTCCACGCTCGCCTGGATGCCGGCCACGGTGCCGTCGGGGTCGGTGGCGCTGCCCTGGTAGGCGGGCCGCGCCTGGTTGGTGGGCGCCGCCGCCCCCGGGCCGCCGGCCAGGGCGAGGGCCGGGGCGGCGTTGGATGCCGGGGCGCTGATCGAGCGGTCGGTGCCGAAGTGGTTGCCGGGCACGTCGGTCGGCCCGCCCGAGTAGGGCTCGGCCAGGGTGACCGCAACGGCGTCGCCGCCCCGCGGGGGGACCGTGAGGGCCAGAGTGATGCCGGTCGCAGACGACCCATCGCATGCGATTGATGCCACCGGGTCAACGTGGGCGCCCACGAGGACGCTGAAGCCCGACGGCTGGAGCGACGAGCACGCCAGCGCCTTGGAGAAGGTCATCGTGACTGCGCCGGCACCGCCGGTCGCCGACACGGCCGTGGGCTTGGGCGGCACGGTGTCGATGGTGACGGTCTCACTGGCCGCCGGCGAGGACGCCCCGGCGTTGTCCACCGACTGCCATGCAAGCGTGTGGGCACCATCGGCCAGCCGGGCCGGGGGCCGCCAGGTCCACGACACCGGGGCGGCGAGCCCGCCGGCGTACCCGCACCCGGGGCAGGAGACCCCGGCGCTGGAGAACGGCCCGCCGTCCACGCTCGCCTGGATGCCGGCCACTGTGCCGTCGGGGTCGGCGGCGGTGCCCTGGTAGGCGGGCTGGGCGTTGGCGGTCAGGGCGGCAGGGGCGGTCCCGCCGCTCACCCCGAGGCCGGGCGCCACGTTGGCAGCTGCGGCGGTGACGGTCCGGTCACCGGTGAGGGCATTGCCCGCCTCGTCCGACGGCCCGCCCGAGTAGGGGCTGAGCACGGTGACCGCCACCCGGTCGCCGCCCCGGGGCGGCAGAACCACGGTGAGCGACACGCCCTGGGCCGCCGTGCCGGCGCAGCCCACGGCGGTGACCGCCGAGAACCGGACCCCCACCACCGCCGAGAAGTCGCCCGGCTGGAGCGTGGAGCACAGCATCGGCTTGGAGAAGGTGAACCCCAGCGTGGTGCCGGCCCCCTGGGCGGCGACCGCCGCCGCCTTCGGCGCCACCGTGTCGACGGTGAGGTGCCGGGTCAGCACGGTCGAGTCCCGCCCGGCGATGTCCACGGCCTCGATCGTGAGGGTGTGTGCCCCGTCCGCCAGGGGAGCCGGCGGCTTGAAGCTCCAGGTGACGCTGCGCCCCCCGCATCCGGTGCAGGTGACGCCCGCCGGCGCGAAGGCCCCCCCGTCGATGCTGGCCTGCACCGCCACCACATTGCCGGTGTCGTCGGCTGCGGTCCCCTGGTACTGGGGTACCCGCTGGTTGGTCTTGACGCCGTCGGGCAGGCCCGCCTTGGCCCCACCGGCCAGGGCGATGGTGGGGGCCGACGTGTCGAGTGCGACCTGCATGTAGCGCGACCAGACCCGGGCCGGCAGGGTCCCGCCGCTCACCTGCGGCACACCCTCCACGTTGAGCAGGGGCTTGTTGGAATTCATGTAGCCCACCCACACGGCGGTCGCCAGGGTGGGTGTGTAGCCCACGAACCATGCATTGTCGAAGTTCTGGGCGGTGCCGGTCTTGCCGGCGGCCGGCTGGCCGATGCTGGCGGCGGTGCCGGTGCCCCGGACGATCACCTGCTGCAGGATCGAGGTCTCCTCGCTGGCAATCGAGGGCGGGAGGGCCTGGACGCCGCCGGCGGGCCCGTTGGCCAGCACGGAGGCACCCCTGGTCACCGAAGTCACCAGGGTGGGCGCGTGGTACACGCCATTGTCCGCCAGCGTGGCATAGGCGGAGGCCATCTCCAGGGGGGTCACCCCGGCGCTGCCCAGTGCGAGGGAGGGCACGGCGGGCAGGAAGGACTGGCATACCGGTGTCCCGGCCGGCCGGCACCCCACCTGGGGCGGCACCACGTCGGCCGGGGCCGGGATGCCCATCTTGTGGGCGATGTTGACCACGTTCTGCGCCCCGACCTGGAGGATCAGCTGCGCGTAGACGGTATTGACCGAGTTCACCGTGGCGTTGAGCAGGTTGATTGACCCAAAGGATTCGCCCCCAAAGTTACTCACGCACCCGGGATTCCAACCCTTCGGGCACAGCCTTGACGGTCCGTTGTAAACCGCCAGCGGTGATATCCCCTGCTCCAGTGCAGCCGCCAACACAAACGGTTTGAATGCCGATCCCGGCTGCCGGCGACCAAGCGTGGCGACGTTGAACTGGGACGCCGAGTAGTCCTTGCCCCCGACGATCGCCCGGACGTAGCCGGTGGCCGGATCGATGGCCACGAGCGAGGAATCGGGGTCGGAGGGGCTGGAGAGCACCGCCTGGATGGACGCCTGGGCGGCGGCCTGCATGGCCGGGTCCAGGGTGGTATGGATCTGCAGCCCGCCGCCGTAGACCCGCTGGGCGCCGTACTGGGCCAGCATGGAGGTCCGCAGGGCGTCCAGGAACCAGGCATAGTTGGCATTGGCCGGCACCGGGGTGGCCAGAACCGTGGCGCTCGCCCGGGCCTGGTCCGCCTCGGTGGCGCTGACCTGGTGCAGTTTCTGCATGCGGCCCAGCACCCGGAGGCGGTCGGTGTTGGCCGCTGCGGCGTTGGTGGTCGGGGCGTCGGCGTCGGGCGAGTGGATGATGCCCGCCAGTAGGGCGGCCTGCGAGAGCGTGAGCTGGGACGCCTGCTCGCCGAAGTAGGTCTCGGCCGCCGCCTGGGCGCCGTAAGCACCGTCGCCGAAGTAGGCGGTGTTCAGGTAGTCGTCCATGATCTGGTTCTTCGTGAGCTTGCGGGTGAGCTCGATGGCCACCCGGGCCTCCAGCAGCTTGCGGGTCAGCGTTGGCTTGTCGCCCACGTAGGCGTCCTTGACGTACTGCTGGGTGATCGTCGAGCCGCCCTCGACGATCCGCCCCTGCTTGAGATCGGTGACTGCGGCGCGCAGGATCGACCGCAGGTCCACCCCGGGCTCGGAGTAGAAGCGGGCGTCCTCTTCGGCCACCACCGCTTTGGGCAGATAGGGAGAGATCCGGTCGAGTGGGACCGGTTCCCGGTTGATGGCGCCGTGCCAGGTGGCGACGAGGCTGCCGTCGGCGGCGAAGACCTTGCTGGACGCCACCGAGGCGGAGGGGAGCTGCTTGGGGACCGGCACCGGGCCGAGCAGCACGTAGAGCACGATCCCGGCGGCGATGATCCCACCCAGCACCAGGAGCACCAGCAGGGCGAGGATCGTGCCCAGCAGCGGGAGGTTGGCGAGGAACGCCAGCACACTCCAGAACCAGCCGCCCGCTTCGATCCCCTGGTGCGGCAGGGGGAGCGAGCTCCACGTAGTTTCTTTTCGATACGACCAGGCCACGGAGCCTCCGGGGGAACGGTGGACCCGAGGGGTGTGCCCCTTCAGGTTGGTGCGGAGGGCGACTACCTCGGCGAGTAGCGGTCAAGCAGTTCGCTGCTCAGCCTTTTCGTTGTCCCCTGCGTTCCCCCACCTGCACGTGCGCCCGCGCGGCGCACGGTGTCCCCTTCCCGGCCAGCGGCTGGACCGGTTGACCCGGCCCGCTTCCCGAGCCCGCCCGAGCCGGTGTCTCGGCAGCAAGCGCCAGCGCCCCACAGATCATCCCAAGCGGGACCAAAGCTGTTACCCAAACCAAAGCGAGCATCTGGCGCATTGTGGGACTAAATATACCCGTCCTGGGGCGAGCCCACACCTTCGTGTGGGCGGGCGAGGGCGCGGAGAAGAGTCCTTGACCATGCCCTAACGCGCATAATATCTGCTCCGACACCACATCTCAAATATTTTCTTTTTGTGGCATCATTTATGTGCCGATAGGCAGCCCGATAAGCCCGGCTCCAACACCTAGGAATGGCGCTCCGGCTAAGGCACGACCGACCCCGGTCGCCCCGCCGGCAACCAAACCGCCGCCAGGGCCAGCACGGCGACCCGCCAGAGGTGGGTGAGCTCCAGCCCCAGGGGGAGGGGCGGCCCCCGCAGTGGCCCCGAGCGTCGCCGGCCCCGCACCGGACAGGGAGCTCTAGGCAGGGGGCTGGAGCGCAGGGCCGGGAAGTGCCGCGCCCCGCCCGCAACCATGCCACGGTCAGCACCCGGGTCCGGGGGTCAGCTGGTCCAGCGCCACGGCCCCGAGGACCTGCGTCCCGGTCATCCAGTGGTAGGTGTGCACCGCGTCGTACTGCACCAGGGGACGATGACAAAGCCTCCCCCCTGGGAGAGGGCGCCCATCTTGAAGGCCACCCACACCAGGGCCGCCAGCCAGCACTACCAACGAATTCGGCCCCGGGCACCGACCTCCACCAGGCCGAACCCCACCAGGACCAGCGCCAGCCAGGCCGGCGAGGGCGGCGGCCAATGCCCCGGCGGCGGCGTAGGTCACCCACCGGGGGCGCCCCGACCGCGGCACGGACCCTACCCGGGCCCAGCCCAAGGGACAGGACCGCAGCGGCCCGCAGGGAAACTGCCGGAATGGCGCCGCCTGCGCCCGTGGCCGCAGCGAGAAGCAGATGCGGCGAGTGGCGGGCCAGGAAGGCTGCCGACCGCGCAAGGATGACCACCGGGGCCGGGCATCGATGAAGCAGGCCCCGCCCACCACCGCGCCCGCCAGCCCCGCGAGGCGCCCGGCGCAGAAGATAGCCAGCTGGGTGGAGGCGGGACCGGGCCGCAGCCCGGCCGCGGCGACGGCGTCCTCGAATCCCGGGGCCGAGATCCAGTGGCGGCCTTCGACGCACAGGGTGCCCAGCACTGCGACGGGCGCCGGTGGCCCCCCGAAGCCGGTGATCCCGATCCGCCCCCATTCCCGGGCGATGGTGGCGAGGGGGACCTGCGGCGACGTCGGCTCGGCGGGGGGGCTCGTGGGCACGCCAGCCCAGGAGGCGTGGGCGCCGATCTCGCCGCATCCCGCTCGATCCCGATGAACCATGGCTCGATCCCCCCCCGAACAGGCCACGCGGACATGGCCGCTGCGGCTATGAAAAACCACCCGTCCGGGCTATGGCTCCGCCGGGTCTGGCGCGGGAAAATCGTCCTGCACGCGTCCGATACCCGGACACGCCGCGGAGGCGCGGCGCCAAGACGGGAGTCATATGGCATGGTGATGGTCATGGGGACCGCAGAGGTAGTACGTCCCATTCGCGTGGTGGTCGCTGACGACCACCCGATGCTCGCCCGGGCGATCCACCTCCTGCTCGACGCCCACAGTGACATCGAGGTCCTCGCCGAGGTGGGCGACGGCCAGGCGCTCCTGGATGTGGTGGATGACCTGCTGCCCGACGTCGCCCTCGTAGACCTGGAGATGCCCCTCGTGGACGGCCCTGAGGCCATCCGGCGCATCCGTGAGGCGCACCCCCACGTGCACTGCCTCGTACTGACGGTCCATGAGGAGGAGTCCTACCTGCACCAGGCCGCCCTCGCCGGGGCTGCCGGGTACCTCCTGAAGGGCGCCTCCCCCGACGAGCTCGCCGAGGGGATCCGGGCGGTGGCGCACGGCAAGGCTGCCCTCCACCCCCTGGTCACCCAGTACCTGGTCCGCCAGGTGGCGGGCGTCAGCGAGGTGAGCGACTGGGAGCACGAGCCGCTCTCGCACCGGGAGATCGATGTGCTGAGCGCGCTGGCCGACGGCCTGACCAACCGGGCAATCGCCGCGCATCTCGGCATTGGCGCTGAGACAGTAAAGACCCATCTCGCCCACATCTACACCAAGATGGGGGTGAGCGACCGGACGCAGGTGGTCGCCGTCGCCCGGCGCCGTGGCCTGCTGCCACCGCCTGGCTGAAGCCCCTCCCCCCCGCCCAGTTGCGCCTTGCTCACTTAAGCTTCAGAATGTTCTGAAACTTTGTAAGGAGGTGAGGTGTGGCCGGGACCACCGCTCCTGCCATCCGGACCGAGGGCCTCTCGAAGCGATTCGGGTCCGTCCAGGCGCTCTCCGACCTGAACCTGGAGCTGGCGCCGGGCGAGGTCCTGGGGTACCTCGGTCCGAACGGGGCGGGCAAGACCACCACGATCCGCCTCCTTCTCGGCATGATCCGGCCGACCGCGGGTTCGGCGAGCATCTTCGGTCTCGACAGCCACCGGGACACCGTGGCGGCCCACCGCCGGCTGGCCTACGTGCCGGGCGAGGCCACCCTGTGGCCGTCCCTGACCGGCGAGGAGACGCTGCACCTGCTGGGCCGGGTGCAGGGCCAGGTGGACCCCGCCTACCGGGACGCCCTCATCGCCCGGTTCGCCCTGGACCCGGCGAAGAAGGTGCGGGCCTACTCGAAGGGCAACCGCCAGAAGGTGGTGCTGATCGCCGCCCTCATGGGGCGGCCCGACCTGCTGATCCTCGACGAGCCCACCAGCGGGCTGGACCCGTTGATGGAGCAGGTGTTCCGGGAGACCGTCCGGGAGGCTAAGGAGCGGGGCCAGAGCGTGTTCTTGTCCTCCCACATCCTGAGCGAGGTGGAGGCGCTGTGCGACCGGGTCGCCATCCTGCGGGCCGGGAGGCTGGTGGAGATGGGGTCGCTGGCCGAGATGCGCCATCTCTCGGCCCGCACCATCGAGGCCGAGTTCCCCGGCCCGCCCCCGGACGTGGCTTCGGTCGCCGGCGTCTCCGGGGTGGCAGTGGAGGGCTCCCGCCTGCGCTGCCAGGTGCAGGGTGACATGGGTCCCCTGCTGTCCAGGCTCGTCGACGCCGGCGTCCGGGGCCTCACCAGCCGGGAGCCGTCGCTGGAGGAGCTGTTCCTCTCCTTCTACGGCGCGGTGGGGGCCGGTGGCTAGACCCATCGCACGCCTGGTCGGCCGCCAGGCCATCCGGGGCGTGTGGGCCTGGGCAGCCGGCTTTGCCTTCTACATCGCCGGATCGCTCTCCGGATTCGCAGCCACCTACAAGACGGCCGCCGCTCGGGAGGGCCTGGCCCGCTCGTTCGGCGCCAACGCCGGCCTGCAGGCCCTGCTCGGACCCGCCCGCCACATCGATACCGCCGCCGGCTTCACCGCCTGGCGCTCGCTCGGCATCCTCGGGGTGGCGGGGGCGGTGTGGGGGCTGCTCACGGCCACCCGGCTGCTGCGGGGCGCCGAGGAGTCGGGCCGCTGGGAGATGGTGCTGGCGGGGCCCGTGACCCGCCGGCGAGCGACCGCCCAGGCCCTCGCCGGGCTGGCTGCCGCCTGGGGCGTGCTGTTGGCGGTCACCGCGCTGCTCACCGTGGGTGACGGGCAGAGCGTCCACCCGGCCGTGGCCGTGACCGCGGGCCTGTACTTCTCGCTGGCGGTGACCACCTCGGCGGCGATGTTCCTGGCCGTCGGGGCGCTCACCAGCCAGCTGGCCCGGACCCGGCGCCGGGCAGCGGGCATCGCCGGGGCGGTCCTGGCGGCCTGCTACGGCATCCGGCTGGTGGCCGACGGCGGCAACCACCCGTGGCTGCTGTGGGCGAGCCCGCTGGGCTGGGTGGAGAAGCTGCGCCCCCTCACCGGCAGCTCGCCCTGGGCGTTCCTCCCGGTCGCGGCCCTCACCCTGGCCGCCGCCCTCGCCACGGTGCACCTGGCGGGCGCCCGCGACCTGGGCGGCGCCACCCTGGCCGAGGCGGACACCGCCCCGCCCCGCACCGGCCTGCTCGGCAATCCGGCCGGGCTCGGCGTGCGGCTGCTGCGGCCCCTTGCTCTCGGCTGGCTGGGCGCCGTGGCCGGCCTGGGCTTCATCGAGGGGGTCGTGGCCAAGGGGGCCGGCAGCCAGACGGCGGTGCTGGAGAAGGCGCTCGGGCGGTTGGGCGCACACAACAGCGGGACGCTCGACTTCCTGGCGATCTCCTTCCTCACGATCGCCACCGTGATCGCCCTGGTGGCGGCGGGCCAGGCGGTGGCCAACCGGGACGAGGAGGCCTCCGGGCGGCTCGACAACCTGCTGGCCCGCCCCCTCAGCCGGGTGTCGTGGTTGTGGCAGCGCCTCGGTCCCCAGGCCGGCCTGCTCGTGGCTCTGGGAGTGGCCAGCGGGGTGGCGACGTGGGTGGCGGCGGCCACCCAGCACAGTGGCATCGGCTTCGGGGCGCTCCTCCAGGCGGGCCTGAACACCGTGGCTCCCGCCCTGTTCCTGCTCGGTGCCGGTGCCTTCGTCCAGGCGGCCGCCCCCCGCTACGTGGCGCCCATCACCTACGGGCTCGTGGCCTACGCCTTCGTGATCGAGTTCGTCGGCGCGGTGGTGCAGCTGGGCCACTGGGCGCTGGACACCTCGATCCTGTACCACCTGGCCCCGGCGCCCGCGGCGAGCCCGGACTGGACCAGCGCCGGGGCGCTCGCCGCCCTGGGCCTCCTGGCGGCCGCAGCCGGGGCCGCCGTCCTGCACCGGCGGGACCTGGTGGGCGGGTGAAGGGGGTGGCGGTCGAAGACTGGCAGGAACGCTTCATCGAGGGCGTCGTCACCTCGGCCGACATCGGTCTGGCTCCCAGCCTGGTGCGGGTCCTGGCGTGGCTGATCGTGTGTGAGCCGCCCCACCAGAGCGCCGAGGACCTGGCGGCCACGCTCGGGCTGTCCGCCGGGGCGGTGAGCTCGGCGACCTCGATCCTGGTCCGGGGGGGCCTTGTCTCCCGCCGGCGCTTCCCCGCCGACCGCAAGTTCCACTACGAGCTGCATCCCGACGGCTGGCAGCGCCTGCTGCAGAGCCGGCTGCAGGTGCTGGCCGAGGTGCGGCAGGTCGCCGAGGCAGCGCTGGCGGGCTCGCCGGCGCCCGGCCCCCGGCTGGCAGCGATGCGGGATTTCTATGCCGGCTGTGAGGCGGCGCTGGCGCCGTTATTGGGGGGCAACGGTGGCCGGGCGGGGAAGCCTGCCGGGAGGAAGAAGCCAGCCAAGGGCAAGCGGTAAGGCCTTGCCCAGCGGCGCCGGGCCGCAAGAACTCGACTACCCCACCCTTCGGCTGCCAGCCCCATCAGTGGAAGATATGGCCGATGATATCGGCGCCGATGCCGAAGCCGGCTCCCGACACCATTGCCCGGCCAAACCCGCTGTTCATGAAGCGGCCCATGCCGCCTCCCATGCCCCCTCCCATGCCGAGGCCGCCCATCATGCCGCCCATGCCCATCCCGCCAGGCGGGTACTGCGGCGGCTCCTGGTACTGGACCGGAGGTTGCTGGTACTGGACGGGCTGCGGTTGCGGGGGCGGGGGCGGGGCAGGCTGGGCCGCTTGCATCTCCTTGAGCACGAACTCGTGGATCGACTGCAGGAGAACGGTGGCCTGGTTCTCCTCCTCCTGGACGCTGAGGGCGATCTGCTTCAGGTCGAGGATCCATTCCTTGGCGTTCTGGTCGCCGGCGTCCACCGCCGTCTGAAGCTTCTGAGCGAGGGCCTTGAGGGCATCGATGGTGTCCTCGCTTTCTTTCTGGAGCTGCTGGAAGTTCTGGTCGATGGTGTCGGGGTCCATGTTGCCTCCTCGCTTCCCGCCCGCCTCATCGTAGACATACCATGGCGGGGATGGCGGACATCAATGCCTGGAACCAGCAGCTGATGGCCACCTTCCGGGCGACCGGGGGCAAGGTGGGCGGGAACTTCGAGGACGTCCCGCTGCTGATCCTGCACACCATCGGGGCCAAGACCGGCGAGCCCCGGGAGAACCCCCTCGTCTACCAGGCTAAGGGAACCGGGTTCGTGGTGTTCGCCTCGGGCGGCGGGGCGCCCAGGGATCCCGACTGGTTCCACAACCTCCTGGCGTTCCCCGAGGCGGTGGTCGAGGTGGGCACCGAGGCGATCGACGTCGTGGCCCGGGTGGCCGAGGGTGACGAGCGGGACTACCTCTGGGACCTGCAGCGGCGCATCATCCCGGCCTTCGCCGACCAGCAGGCGGCCACCAGCCGCACCATCCCGGTGGTGGTGCTGGAGCGAGCGGCAGCCCCCTGACGGCGGTGATCCCCCGGGCGCCGTCAGCTGAACGGGGTATGCGGGCGCTCGACCGGCACGCCGTCCAGGGTCAGGTCCACCCGCTCGTTGAAGAAACAGGCCAGGCCGGCGATCTTCTGCGACTCGGGCAGGGGGGCGCGGTACATCCAGACCAGGTCGGGATGCACCTGCTCACCCACCACCACCGAGAAGTAGCTCGCCGCCCCCTTGTACGGGCAGTGGGTGACTTTGTCCGATGGCCGGAGCAGGTCCATGCGCACGTCGGTGAGCGGCAGGTAGTAGCGGGGCGGGAGGCCGGTCTCGAACAGGATCCGGGGCTGGCGGGAGTCCGCCAGGATGACCCCGTCGCGTGCGACCTGTACGTGGCGACTGCTGGCCAGGATGTCCACCCGGGAGTAGGGATCCCGGGGGTGGGTGTACACCGGCTCATCCTCCTCCAGCCACTCGTCCATGGCTCCCCAGGCCAGGCGCACGGCGCCGGAGACCTCGGGGGTGGCGAGGTAGCGCCGGGCGGCCCCGGGGGCCGTCGCCGTGGCGGTGGCGACGTCGTAGACGGTGGCATCGCCCAGCCGGGGTGACTGCTCCACCGCTCCGGTGGGCGTCAGGGTGGCCTGCACATCCCCGGCGGGCAGGTAGTAGGCCGGATAGTGGGGGTTCTCCCACACCAGCAGCGGGTGCAGCGTATCGGCCACGACCTGGCCGCCCAGGTACACCCGGACCCGCTTGAGCCCGGTCTCCACGCGCACGTGATCGGTCATCGCCCCTCCTTCGCTGACGGCCCCGCCTGTACGAGACCGACGACCTCGTCGTCGGGAACCTGTTCGAAGTCGTGATACCAGAACCCGATGGCGAGGAACCGGGCGGGGCGGTGCAGGACGACGATGGCGTCGGCCAGACCGGCGAGGCCGGCGACCACCTCGGTAGGTGCGACTGGGGCGGCGACCACCACCCGACCCGCACCTTGCGCCCGCAGAACATCGATGGCCGCCCTGACCGTGGCCCCGGTGGCGATGCCGTCGTCCACCAGGACCACGGTGCACCCGGCCACGCCGGGGGCCGGCCGGTCGCCCCGGTAGCGGCGCACCCGGCGGTCCAGTTCGGCCTGCTCCCGAGCGGTGATGGCATCCACCTCATCCGGGGTCAGCCCCAGCTCGGCCACCAGGGCATGGTTCAGCACCCGGGTCGGCCCTTCGGCGAGGGCCCCGAAGCCGAGCTCGGGCTGGCGGGGGGCGCCCAGCTTGCGAACCACCAGGACCCCGAGCTGGGCACCCAGCGCCCGGGCGACCGGGGCCGCCACCACCACCCCGCCCCGGGGCAGGCCGAGCACGATCGGATCGGTGAGGTGCAGCGCCGCCACCGCCCCCGCCAGCTGGCGGCCGGCGTCGGTGCGGTCCCGGAACGGCGCCTCAGGCAAGCGGCATCGTGCGCACCCGCCGGCCCGTCGCCCGGAACAGGGCGTTGGCGATGGCGGGTGCCACAGCCAGGATGGGGGTCTCGCCCCCACCGGCTGGGGGCACGTCCCGGCGGTCGATGAGGATGGCCTCGACGTCGCCCACGTCCGAGAACCGGGGCACCCGGTACTGGCGCAGGCTCGGGTTGCAGATCTCGCCGTCCTCGAAGGTGACCGCCTCGAACAGGGCGCCGCCCAGCCCCATGATGGCGGCCCCCTCCACCTGGCGGGCGAGGTTCTCCGGGCTGACCACCGCCCCGGCATCGAAGGCGGTGACCAGGCGGGGCACGGTAATCGCACCCTCGCCGGTGACGGCGATCTGCACCGCCGTGGCCACGTAGGCACCCTTCTCCACACCGCAGGCGATCCCCACGGGACCGTCCGGCCAGCCGATGGCCTCGGCGGCGGCGGAGAGGACGGCGGTGAGCCGGGGATCGGGCAGGTGGCGCAGGCGCAGCTCGACGGGGTCGGCGCCCAGGCGGTGGGCCAGCTCGTCGATGTGCGACTCGCGGGCGAAATGGTTGGCGGTGGCGGCCAGCGCCCGGTACGACCCCTGAGCCAGCGGCGACTGGGCGGGCTGGGAGACCAGGCGCTGGTTCGGGATGGCGTACGGGCACCCGATCCCGGGCGACCCGGCGTTGATGGTGGTGACCTCCCAGGCGGTGAGCGCGCCACCGGCGGCTGCAGTGCGGATGTCGATGACCGCCGCCGGCCGGAAATAGGACGAGGTGAACTCCTCCCGGCTGCTCCAGCGCACCTTGACCGGTCGCCCGGCAGCCCGGGCCAGGCGGGCCGCCTCGAGCGCGACGTCCGGGCGGTGCTTGCCGCCGAAGCCGGTCCCGGTGTCGGGCACGATCACCCGCACCGCCGTCTGGGGAACGCCCATCGCCTCAGCCAGGGCTTCCCGGACCGCGAAGGGGCGCTGGGTGCCCACCCAGACGGTGAGCCGGCCCCCCTCCCAGGCCGCGAGCGCCGCCCGGGTCTCCATGGGGACGTGGGCCAGGTAGGCCGTGCTGTAGGTCGCCGCCAGGGTGACGTCGGCGGTTGCCCGGGCGGCGTCCACGTCGCCGTCCTCGTGTGTGAATCCCCGGTCCCAGCCCTCGCCGGCGCTCAGGTGGGTGCGCAGGTACTCGGTGAGAGACTCGCTGACCCCACGGCCGGAGACCGAGGGCTGCCGGTCCCAGCTGGCCCGCAGCCCGTCCAGCGCCCGCCGCGCGGCCAGCCGGTCGGGGGCCGCCACCGCCACGAAGCCGTCCTCGTGCACGGCGACGACGCCGTTCATGGCATCCACGGCCGCCAGATCGACCGACGCCAGCGTCGCCCCCGCCGCCGGCGCCCGGAGCACCGCCCCGTGCAGCATCCCGGGCAGGTGCACGTCGGTGGCGAAGCGCTTCGCGCCGGTCACCACATCGACCGCCCCCACCGGGCCGGCGGCGCGGCCGGCCACCCGCCAGCTGTCCGGAGGCGTCACCCGGGGCTGGCGGGCGTGCACCACCAACCGGAGGCCCCGGACGAGGTCGCCGTAGGGCGCCTCCTCCCGCCCGGCCGCCAGGGTGCGCAGCTCCTCCCGCGCGGCTGCCGCCACCGCCTGGATGGCCGGTCCGGCCTGGGGCATCGAGAGGGACCCGAAGGTGCCCTCGTCGTAGGGGCAGAGATCGGTATCGCCCATGACCAGGCTGACGCTGGAGGGGGCGACGGCGAGTTCCTCAGCCGCCAGCAGCGTGAGGGCCGTACGCGTGCCCTGCCCCACCTCGACCTTGCCGATGAAGGCCGTGACGTGCCCGTCGCCGCCCACGTGCAGCCAGGCCCCCGGGCTCGGCGCCCACTGGCCGGGGCCGGGCGGCCGCGGGTCCAGCACCACGACGAGGCCCTCGGGGAGGACCGAGAACCACTCCCGCTCCTCACCGGCGGCAAGATCCCAGGGTGAGGCGGGACGGGGGAGGTACGGCGCGGGTGGCGCCGCGGCGGGCGTCGCCGCCTGGCCGGCCCGCTGCACCGCCTCGAGGATCCTCGGGTAGCTGCCGCACCGGCAGATGTGGCCGTTGAGGGCCTCCCGGATGGCCGCGGGGTCCGGCTGGGGCATGCGTTCGAGTAGCGCAGCCGCCTCGACCACCATGCCCGGCGTGCAGTAGCCGCACTGGAAGGCCCCGGCCTCGGCGAAGGCGCCGGCCACCGGATGCAGCGTGCCCGGCGGGCTCAGCCCCTCGGCGGTCACCACCGCCCGGCCGTCGACTTCGGCGGCGGGCGTCACGCACGAGCGGACCGGCCGGCTGTCGACCAGGACGGTGCACGCCCCGCACACCCCCTCGCCGCAGCTGTACTTGGCGCCGGTGAGGCCGAGGTGCTCGCGCAGCAGTCCCAGGAGGGACTCGTCGGGATCGACATCCAGGGTGCGCCGGACGTCATTGACGGTGAGGCGGAGCTGCCTCAGGACGTGCCTTTCTTAAAGTACCGGCCCGGATGGGTCAGCCAGTAGAAGTTCATGTCATAGCCCCAGCCGTAGGACCTCGGCGTGAACAAGCGGGGATCGGCCGGATTCCACATCCGGCTCTTCACCCGGGCCGCCGTGGGCTTGCGCCAGTCGTAGGGCATGCCGAGGAACTTGCCTTGAGGATCGGGAATAGGATCGGGAATGGGATCGGGACTGGGATCGGGAACCGGGCCATCCGCCATCGTGCTTCCAGTGTGCCACGCAAGCTGCCGGATCTGGCTGCTACTTGGCCATCCGGATCGACAGCTTGCCGAAAGCCAGGCCGACCCGGCTCAGCTCCTCGAGGTGCTGGGCCGCCAGGGAGGCGAGGGCGCGCTCCCCGGCCTCGGTGACCGACAGGCGCACCCGGCGGTGATCCTCGTCGTCCCGGTCGCGCCGGACCAGCCCGGCCCGCTCCGCCCGGTCCACCAGCTGCACGGCGCTGTGGTGGCGCAGCAGGAGGTGGTCGGCGACCTCCCCCACGGTGGGCGCGTTCCCCGCCGGGTGGCCTCGGACGGCCAGCAGCAGCTGGTGCTGGGCGGCGGTCAGCCCTCCGGCCCGGGCCCGCTCCTCGCTCCAGCGCAGGAACCGGCGCAACCCGTCCCGGAGTTCCAGCAGCTGGCGATAATCCTCGTCGGTGACGTCCCGGTGACGTTGCATACCTCGAGTGAGTATATCCTAACAAGATATGTTGAAAACCCCCTTCCGCTGGGCCGCGGGCCGCGCGGGCACGACCGAGGAAGCGGCGCGCTTCTGGCTGCTGGTCCTGGTGGTCGGCCTCATGTCGGGGCTGGCCGGCGGCCTGTACGTCGAGGCCCTGCGCGCCTTGACCCGGGTGCTCGGCCCGCAGCACTGGGCGCGCGCGACGCATCTCGTCCTGTTCGGTGTCGTGGGCGGCGCGATCGGCGTGCTGACGCTGCTGCTCGGCAACCCCGGCGACGTCGAGTTGCTGGTGGACAACATCCACATCCAAGGAGGCGCCGCCGACCTACGCAAGCTGCCGTCGCTGATCCCCATCTCCCTGCTGGGCATCGCCACCGGCAGCGCCATCGGGCCGGAGGCGCCGCTGGTGCAGACCACCGGGTCGCTGGGCAGCTGGATCGCCCGGCGGGGCAAGGTCTCGGTGATCGAGGCCCGCTCGCTCACGATCACCGGCATGGCGGCGGGGTTCACCGTGCTGTTCGGCACGCCGCTCGGCTCGGCGATCTTCGCCCTGGAGATCCTCCACCGCCGGGGCCTGCAGTACTACGAGGCCCTCGTGCCCGCCGCCCTGGGCTCCCTGTCGGGCTACGCCGTCTACGTCCTCACGACCCATCTCGGCCTCACCCCGATCTGGCACTTCCCCGAGGTGCGGGCGCTGCATGCCAGCGCCCTCGGCATCGCTGTCCTTGCCGGGGTCGCCGGGGCGGCGATCGCCTACGCCTTCAGCTACCTGACCACCTGGCTCCGCCACGGCTTCCGGCTGCTCCCGGTGGCCCTGCGCCCGGTGGCCGGGGGGCTCGCCCTGGGCGGGCTGGCGTGGATGAGCCCCTACGCCCTCACCTTCGGGGAGGGCCAGATCCAGACCCTGGTCAACGGCCGGCTCCTGGTGAGCACCCTGCTGGTGGCCACGCTGGCGAAGCTCCTGGGCTCGTCCACCATCGTGTCGTCCGGGTGGCGGGGCGGGTTCATCATCCCGCTGTTCTTCATGGGGGCGGCGCTCGGCAAGGCGGGCGCCTCCGTGCTCCATGTCGATGCCACGGTCGCCATGCTGTCCCTGATGGTGGCCGCCAACGTCGGGGTCACCAAGACCCCCTTCGGCTCGGCCCTCATCGTGGTCGAGATGGCGGGCGTGCGGATGTTCCCGCCGGTGCTGGCCGCCTCGCTCATTGCCTTCTTCCTCACCAGCCAGGTGTCGTTGATCCACACCCAGCGCGCCCGGGAGGGGGCCTTCGCCCCTGAGATCCACAGCCGCGACCCGAACCCGGGGGGCGGCGCCGACCGCTACGCCGGGCCGCCGGCTTGACCCCGTTCCGGAGGTTCACACCAGTGCCCAGGCACCGGCCGAACCGCTGAGCGGCGTGCGCACCGAGCCGGAGGGCCCGGGGAGAAGCTGAGAGGCCGGGCGCCCGGTAGGGTCAGCCCTCGATGGACAGCCCCTCGGTTCCGGCCCTGCGCCTGGAGGGCATCGCCAAGGCGTACGGCGGTCTCGAGGTGCTCCGGGAGGTGGACCTCGACCTGCCCTCCGGCACCCTGGTGCACCTCCAGGGCTCCAACGGGAGCGGCAAGAGCACCCTGCTGCGCATCGTCGCCGGCGTGACCGCGCCCAGCGCCGGGAGGGTCGCCCGCCGCCCGCCCGGGGTGGGGTACGTGCCTGAGCGCTTCCCGCCCGCACTGCGCTTCACGCCCCGCGAGTACCTGCGCCACCTGGCCCGGATCCGGGGGCGGGCCGGGGAAGGAGCCCCCGACCACCTCGTGGATCGCCTCGGTCTCAGCGGGTTCCTCGACGTCCCGATGGCCCACCTGTCCAAAGGGACGGCGCAGAAGGTCGCCGTGCTCCAGGCGCTGGCCGCCCAGCCCGGCATGCTGGTATTGGACGAGGCGTGGACCGGCCTCGAGGCCAGTGCCCGGGAGGCGCTGTCCGAGGCCGCCGTGGCCCGCCGGGACGCCGGTGGCGTGGTGGTCTTCACCGACCACCGGCACCGGGCCGCCACGCTCGTCCCCGACGCCGCCTACCTGGTGGCGGACGGCGTCCTGCACGCCGGTGCCGTCGAGGCGCCCGCGCAGGGAGACGGAGCGGGCGGCGTGCTGGTAGAGCTGGCCGGGGCGGTCGACGAGCTCTCGCCAGCGGAGCTGGGCGCCGATGTCCTCGAGCGGCACGCCACCTCCGTGGTGCTCCGGGTCGATGCCGCCCGCAGCGATGCCCTCCTGGGGGCGGCCCTCGGCCTCGGCCTGCACGTGGTGCGGGTGGAGCGGGCACCGTGATCGCGCTGTGCCGCTACCAGGTGCACGATCTCACCCGGTCGCACCGCTGGGTGGCTCCCCTGCTGGTCTACATCCTGGTGCTGGCCATGGTCTACGCCCAGCCCGCCGGCCCTGCTCCCCTGGCCTTCGGGGTGACCGCCGGGGCCCTCATACCGATCGGCGCCTGGTTGACCCGGGCGCTGCTCGGCACCGAGGACCCCATCGCCCAGCAGGTGACCGTGACCGCGGCAGGCAGCCGCGCCCGGGTGCAGGCCGCCCTGCTCGCCTCGGCCCTGGCGCTCACCGGCGTCCTCGCCGTCCTGGCGGTGCTGTGGGCGGCGGTGGCCAACCCGTCGTACACGGCCCACGGGGCGGCGGTCCTCGGCGGGCTCGGCATCCACGCCCTCTTCGGGCTGGCGGGCGTGGGCCTGGGCGCCCTGCTCAGCCCGCCCCTGGTGGTGGAGCCGGGGCCGGCGGTGCTGGGCATCGTGGGGGCCACGACCGTGAGCGTCATCCTCCGGGTGAGCCCGGCGGCCTGGGCGCTACGGGTCCTGGAGCACAACCGTCGGCATGGCTTCGCCGCCGCCATGGCGGGGCCGGTGGTCGCGCTGGGTGCCGCGGGCCTGGCCTGCGTCCTGATCGCGTTCTGGTTGGGTTCCCGGCGGCGCTGACCCGACCCCGGAAGGCATTACCCGTGCGCCACGGGGTGGTGCCAGTGGAACCGGTGGTGCTTGGACGATTCCCGCTCCGGGCGCGCCACCTGCTCCACGCCGCCCAGAGTGCCCAGTTCCTTGGCCAGCACCACGGCGCAGCCGATGAAGGTGCCGCCGATCAGGGAACCCCAGAAGGCGATGAAAACCGCCCCTGCCCCCCGGACGCCCACGCCGAACATGATGATCAGGGTGACGATGAACACCGACGGGATCCCGATCAGGGTCCCCCGGCCCAAAATGTGGGCCATCTGGACTGCGTCGTCGTCGTTGAAGCCGGAGTCCATACGGACCTCCCTCCCCGCAGACCGCCGCCCACGTTCTCAGGGGCCAATAACCACGATACGCCTCCCGGCGGCGATGTGTGCCGGCCGGCACCTCCCGCCCGGGGACTACCCGGTGAAGTCGCGCAGCTGGTTCCCGGCGCAGGGGTGGCGCAGCTTGCACATCGCCCGGCGCTCCACGTGGCGCACCCGCTCCCGGCTGAGGCCCACCAGGCTCCCCACCTGGTCCAGCGTCCGGGGTACGCCGTCGGCGATGCCGTAGCGCAGCCCGACGATCTCGCGTTCGCGGTCCGACATCCCGGCCAGGGCAGAGGCCACCCGCTCCCGGAGCATGGCCACCGCCACCACGTCGGTGGCCTCGGGGGCCTCGGTGTCCTCGATGAAATCTCCCAGCCGGGCGCTGGTCTGGTCGCCGATCGGCACGTCGAGGGAGACCGGCTCCCGGGCGGCAGCCTGCAGGCGGCGCACCTCGTCGGCCGGGATCGCCATCCAGGCGGCGACATCCTCTACGGTCGGCTGCCGGCCGAGCTGCTGCACCAGGTCGCTCTGCACCCGGCGCAGGGCGTGCACCGCGTCCACCACGTGCACCGGGAGGCGCACGGTGCGGTCCCGGTCGGCGATGGCCCGGGCGATGGCCTGGCGGATCCACCAGGTGGCATACGTCGAGAGCTTGAAGCCCCGGGTGACATCAAACTTCTCCACGCCCCGGATCAGGCCCAGGTTGCCCTCCTGCACCAGGTCGATCAGGTGCATGCCGTGGCCCCGGTAGCGCTTGGCGATCGAGACGACCAGCCGGAGGTTGGCCTCAATCATGTGGTCCTTGGCCGCCTGGCCATCGGCCCGCAGCCGGCGGCAGAGCGTGTAGGCCTCGCCCGGCCCCAGCGGCCGCTCCCCCGCCACCCCGGCCCGGCGCGCCAAAGCGCCGACCGCGGCCAGGTCGAGCCCCGCCGGGTCGGCCAGCAGTTTCTCCGCCTCGTGCCCGACGCTCATCCGGGTGGCGAGGGCGACCTCCTGCTCGGCGGTGAGCAGGGCCACCCGGCCGATCTCCCGGAGGTAGGCCTCCAGCGTGTCCTGCGACCCCGACCGCAGCGGCCCGTCCTCGGATCGGGGGTTGAGCGGGGTCCGCACGGGGCGCTCGGGCGCGTGGGCCTCGGGCTCACCCCAGCCCAGCACGTTCGAATCCTGTGGTGCAGCTCGCGACATTCCGGCCACCGAGTCCTTCCGCACTCCTCAGGCGCTCCGCCTGCGGGCAATGCTGGTTCTTTTCTCCGGCGCCCGGCAGGCCTGAACGGGGCGGGACGGGCACGAAAAAAGCCGCGGCCAGGTGGGCCTGCGGCTTCGTGGCGTCACGCCACCGGTCGTCGTGGACCGGAGCGCGCCGAGCACTGACGATGATAGCTCAGGCTGCGGCTTGTCTGCTCGATGCCGTTACGCCCGGTGCTTGGGGGCGCCGGTCTGCAGCGTCTCGGTGAGCACTTCGACCGCCCGGATGACCTCCGCCGAGACGTCGGCCATGGTCCGTCCGGAGCGCCTCGCCCGCTGCTGGATCGAGGCGAACGCATCGCCCTCGGACATCTTGCCTTTGTCCATGAGGATCCCCTTGGCCCGCTCCACCAGCTTGCGGGTCTGCAAGGCCTCCCGCAGGTCGGCGTTCTCGGCCTGGAGCGCCTCGAACTCCCGCTGGCGGGAGACCGCCAATTCCAGGGCGGAGCGCAGCTGTGCCCGGCTGACCGGCTTCATCAGGTAGGCCGCCACCCCGAGGGCAATGGCCTGGTCCACCAGCTGGGGATCCTCGTGGGCGGTGATCGCCACCACGGGGACGTGCACGCCGGCCGCCGAGATGCGCCGGGCGGCCTCGAGGCCGTCGATCTCGGGGATGACGAGGTCCAGCAGGATGGCGTCGGGGCGCAGCTCCAGCGCCCGCTCGACGGCCTGGGTCCCGGTGCTGGCCCGGCCCGCAACGCCGTAGCCCAGCTCGGCGAGCTTCTGCTCCAGGCCGAGGGCGATCACGGGGTCGTCCTCGACGATGAGGACCTTCATGGCCTACCGGGCGCCGTGCTGGTGGGGACCGGGACGGGCGCCGGGGCCGGGAAGCGGATCCCCACCGCCGTCCCCCCGTCCCCCGAGTCGATCGTCAGCTCCCCGCGCAGGCCGTCCTGCACCAGGCGCCGTACCAGCCCGAGGCCCAGGCCCTCGACCAGGCCGGTGCAGCCCTCGCCGTCGTCGGTGACCACCACCCGCCACTCGGGGCCCTCCTCGAGCGTGAGCACCAAGCGCCCACCCCTCGACCGGAATCCGTGCACCAGGGCATTGGTCACCAGCTCGTTGACGGCGACGCTGAGCCAAGTGGCCCGCTGGGGGTCGAGGTCCGGGATCGTGCCCTCGACCACCGCCTCGATCGCCCCGCCCGGCGCCATCCGTTCGGTCAGGGTGTGCAGCACGCGCTCGCACACCACCCGGGTCTGGACCTGGCCGTTGTCACTGGAGGACAGCAGGGCGTGCACCGCCGCCACCGCCTGGACCCTGCCCAGGGTGACCTCGACCACGTCCGGCAGCGATGCCTGGGGCCGGGAGGCCTCGAAGGAGAGGAGGTCGCCGACCAGCTGGAGGTTGTTCTTGATCCGGTGGTTGGCTTCGATGGCCAACACGTTCTTCAGGTCGGACTCCGCCTGCAGCCGGGCGCGGCGGGCGGACTCGGCCCGCAGGGAAGCGGCGAGGTAGCCGGCCAGGACCATGGCGCCGGCGAGGGTCCCCACCCGCAGCAGCAGGTTGCCCGGGTAGGTGTGCACCGGGGCCGCCCAGACCGCGCCGCTGTAGCCGGCCACCAGCAGGGCGAACAGCATCGCCTGTACCCGCGGGCGCTGGGTGGCGGCCACGAACGAGATCGCCAGGAAGGACAGCAGGTAGTAGTCCGAGCTATAGCCCCCGCCGTAGTAGGTGAGCGCGGCGACCAGCCCGATGAGGGCCACACCCCACACCACCAGCAGCGGCTCCTCACCCCGGCGCTCCGACCAGCGCAGCGCCAGCAGGCCGAAGACGGCGTTGGCGCCGGCGGCGACCGCGGTCAGCCCGTAGATGGCGGCGTCGTTCGTCGCCCGGTTCTGGTGGTGCGGCAGGGCGGTGGCCACCGCCACCGCGAGGGTCGAGGCGAAGCCGATCCAAATGGCCAGGCGGACCATGGTGCGGCGGGCGACCCCGAGACCGCCGTCGGCCACCGCCCGGGCGCGGACTGCGGGGCGCGCACCCGCAGGGGCTGCGCTCCGGCCCCAGCTCCCTGGCTTCGAGACTTCGGCCTGTGCGCCGCTCGCCACCTGTGCCTCCCTACTTGAGCAACTGCTTCAATCCTACGCCGGGGGCCGGGCCATCCCGGACTCGGGGACGGATCCCCACGAGCATGCCGCCCGCCACCGGGATGTTATATTGAACCAATCGGTTGACCATCTGGAGGCACAGCATCGGCGTCGACGTCGTCACCGAGATCGAGATCCAGCGCCCACGTGCAGTGGTGGCCGCCTATGCCGCCGACCCGGACACCGCCACCGCCTGGTACGAGAACATCAAAGCGGTGGAGTGGCAGACCCCCAAGCCACTCGCTGTGGGGTCCCGGATCACCTTCGTGGCCCAGTTCCTCGGCCGGAGGATCGCCTACACCTACGAGATCGCCGAGCTGGTCCCCGGCGAGCGGCTGGTCATGGCCACGAGCGAGGGCCCGTTCGCCATGGAAACCACCTACACCTGGGACGAGGCGGGCGAGGCCACCACGGTCATGACGCTGCGCAACCGGGGCGAGCCCTCCGGCTTCGCCAAGGTGACCGCCCCGATGATGGCCCGGGCGATGCGCACCGCCAACCGCAAGGACCTCGCCCGCTTGAAGGGGATCCTCGAAGCCGCCGGATGACCATGCTGGCAGCCCCGGTCGTCCCCGCAGTGGCAGAATCCGGGGATGCGTGCTCCCGGCCGGGCAGCGGCCCCTGCGGCCTGGGCCGGCCTCCTGGTTATCAGCACCCTCCTCGCCGGCCTGCTCGCCGCGTGCGGCACCAATACCGCTGACCTCCCCCACGCCGGTGGCGTCCTGCAGCGGGCCGCCCAGGCCATGGCCGGGGTCTCCAGCACGGCGTTCTCCCTCTCGGTGAGCGGGGACACCTCGGCCCTCCCCATCACCTCGGCCGACGGGCGCATCCAGAAGGATGGCCAAGCGGACGGCGATCTGGTGATCGGCGGCCAGAACTACCCCTTCCGCCTGCTCGGGGGGACCTTCTACCTGCAGAACCCGGACAACTCGTGGGTCAGCTCGCCGCCCGCCTACGACCCGACCACGTTGCTCGACCCCACCATCGGCCTCGCCTCGCTGCTGTCCGGGACCACCGGCGGGAAGACGGTGGGCCAGACGTCGATGCAGGGGCAGACCACCGACGAGGTACAGGCCCGGGTGCCGAACACCCTCATCAAGCAGCTCACCGACCTGACGAAGGGCCAGAACACGCTGGCGGCCACGATGTGGATCGGGGACACCACGGGGCTGCTCTACAAGTTCGCCATCCCGTTCCGGGCCCCCGACACCGACGGACCGACGACGGTCACGGTCACGTTGAAGGACTACAACAAGCCCATCCACATCGTGGCGCCCAAGACCTGACCCCGAAACCTACCCCAGGAGGAGCGATGGCCAAGCTGCGGGTGCACAACCTCGCGATGTCGATCGACGGCTACGTCGCCGGGCCCGACCAGAGCCGGGATGACCCCCTCGGGGTGGGCGGCCTCCGCCTGCACGAATGGGTCTTCGAGACCCGGAGCGGGCGGGCGATGATCGGCCAGGAGGGGGGCAGCGAGGAGCTGGACGACGAGTACCTGCGGACGGCGAACGACGGGGTCGGCGCCACCGTCATGGGGCGCAACATGTTCGGTCCCATCCGGGGCCCCTGGGGCGACGACCCGTGGTCGGGTTGGTGGGGGGACGACCCGCCCTACCACCACCCGGTCTTCGTGCTCACCCACCACGCCCGCCCGCCGATCGTGAAGGAGGGCGGGACGACCTTCCACTTCGTCACCGGCGGCATCGAGGCAGCCCTGGAGGCGGCAGTGGAGGCCGCCGCCGGGGCCGATGTGCGGCTGGGCGGCGGGGCCTCCACCGTGGCGCAGTACCTGCGGGCCGGGCTGGTGGACGTGCTCGGCCTGGCCCTGGTCCCCGTCCTCCTGGAGGCCGGCGAGCGGATCTTCGACGACATGCAGGGAGCTCTGGAGGGCTTTGCCTGCACCGGGTTCGCCGCCGGCGACTCAGTCCTGCATGCCACCTTCACCAAACCCAGGGCCGGGGCCTGACTACATCGTGGCCGAGGCGTCGACGGCGAAGATGCCAATCGAGTTGCCCTCGGTGTCCTCGGCGACGGCGAAGTAGCCCATCCCGGGGATCGGGGTCTTGCCCATGGTGATCTTGCCGCCCGCCGCGGTGATCTTCTCGGCGCCCTCCTCGATGGTGGGCACGCTCATCGTGATCCGGGTGGCCTCGTTGCCCGGCCCCCGCTGCATCAGGGCGCCGTCGATGCCCGGGTTGGAGTCGCCGGTGCTGGCCATCCCGTAGTACGACGGCGCGCCCGGGAAGGCGTTGATGGTCCAACCGAACACGCGGCTGTAGAACGCCGCCGCCCGGTCGGGGTCGTCGACGGGGATCTCGAAGTGGTTGGGACGCAAACCCATGGCCATCCTCCTTCTGCTCGGATGAGACAACCCTATCCCGGGAAATGCCCCCCGGCGAGGGGGCACTGTGGACGGAGCAAGGCGGAAATTTCCAGCAGATTTCCGGCCACCGGTCTGGACCCAGGCGGGCCTCGGCGCCCCACCGCATGACTTTGCCGGCCAAGCCCGCGATAATCCCGCCCCATGTCCACCCCACACGCCGCTGACGCTGCCGGCGCGCGGCCCGGGAGTACCTACCGGGCCGGGCGCCACTTCCTGTTCGTGCCCGGGCCCACCAACGTGCCCGACCGGGTGCTGCGGGCGATGCACCGGCCGATGGAGGACCACCGGTCCTCGGCCTTCCCGGAGCTCACCCGCTCGCTGCTGGCCGACCTGCCGAAGATCGTCGCCACCGAGTCCGGCCAGCCGTTCATCTTCGCCGCCACCGGCACCGGCGGCTGGGAGGCCGCCCTGGTGAACACCTGCTCGCCGGGGGCCAAGCTGCTGGGGGTGCGCAACGGGCAGTTCAGCCACCTGTTCATCGAGACCGCCCGCAAGTTCGGCTTGGACGTCCAGGTCATCGAGGTCCCCTGGGGCGAAGCGGTGCCCGCCGATCAGGTCGAGGAGGCGCTCCGGGCCGACGCCGGCCACGAGATCACCGGCGTCCTCGTCGTGCACAACGAGACCGCCACCGGCGTCACCAGCGACATGGCGGCGGTCCGGGCGGCCATCGACGCCGCCGGCCACCCGGCCCTGCTCTACGTCGACGGGGTCAGCTCGATCGGCAGCCTGCCGTTCCAGATGGACGAGTGGGGCGTCGACCTGGCCATCTGCGGCTCCCAGAAGGGCCTCATGCTGCCGGGCGGGCTCGGGATGGTCTTCGCCAGCCCGAAGGCGATCGCGGCCGGGGAGACGGCCACCTGCCCCCGCAGCTTCTTCGACTTCGGCTGGATGGCGTCGGCCAACGCAACCGGCTACTTCCCGTACACCCCGGCCCTCGGCCTGCTGTTCGGGCTCCGGGAGGCGCTCGACATGCTCTTCGAAGAGGGGCTCGACAACGTCTTCGCCCGCCACGTCCGGCTCGCCGGCGGCGTGCGGGCGGCGGTGGATGCCTGGGGCCTCGCGCAGTGCTGCACGCAGCCCGACCGGGCCTCCAACAGCGTGACCGCGGTCATGACCGGCGCCAGCCCGGCGGTGATCGACATCGCCTTCAAGACCTACAACCTGTCGCTCGGCGGCGGCCTCGGCCAGATGGCCGGCAAGCTGTTCCGCATCGGCCACCTGGGCGACCTCAACGAGCTCATGCTCCTGGGGGCGATCGCCGGGGCCGAGATGGCACTGGCCGACGCCGGCGTGGCGGTCGAGCCCGGATCGGGCGTGGCGGCCGCCCAGGGCCACTACCGCGGGAGCGCCCGATGAGCTTCACCCATCACCACCCCGCCCGCACCCGGCTGCAGCGCAGCGAGCTGTGCGTCCCGGGATCCCGCCCGGAGTTCTTCCCCAAGGCGCTCGGCGGTGCTGCCGACACGATCATGCTCGACCTCGAGGACGCCGTCGCCCCCGACGACAAGGAGGCCGCCCGGCGTTATGTCATCACCGGCCTGCAGACCCTGGACTGGCGGGGCAGGGGCAAGACGGTGTCGTTGCGTATCAACGGGATCGACACCCACTACATGTACCGGGACGTCATTGACGTCGTCGAGCAGGCGGGCAACCACCTGGACACCATCCTGATCCCGAAGGTGGGGGTCCCGGCCGACGTCTACCTGGTGGACGCCCTGCTCAGCCAGATCGAGGACGCCATGCGGATGAGCCACCGGGTGGGCATCGAGGTGCTGATCGAGACCGCCCTCGGGGTGGCCAACGTCGAAGCAATCGCCCAGTCCAGCCGGCGGTTGGAGGCCATGCACTTCGGCCCGGCCGACCTGGCCGCCAGCCTCCGGGCGCGCACCACGAGCATCGGCGGGCTGAACCCGAACTACCCGGGCGACCAGTGGCACGCGTCGCTCAGCCGCATGGTGGTGGCCTGCCGGGCCTATGGCCTGCGCCCGATCGACGGCCCGTTCGGCGACTTCAGCGATCCCGCCGGCTTCGAGGCCGCCGCCCGCCGGGTGGCCGCCCTGGGCTACGAGGGCAAGTGGGCGATCCACCCCTCGCAGGTCGCCCTGGCCAACGGCGTGTTCACCCCGTCCACCGAGGAGATCGACCGGGCGGCGCGCATCCTGGTTGCCCTGGAGGAGGCCGCCGCCGCGGGCAAGGGTGCCGCCGTGCTCGATGGCAAGATGATCGACGCCGCATCGGCGCGCATGGCCGAGAACGTCGTGGCGCTGGCGGAGTTGCTCCCCAAAGTCGACGCGTAGTACACGACCGATGGACCTGCACGAATACCAGGCCAAGGAGCTGCTGGCCCGCTTCGGCGTCCCGGTGCCCCTGGGCCAGGTCGCCAGCACCGAGGAGGAGGCCCGCCAGGCCGCCGAGCAGCTGGGCGGCGAACGCTGGGTGGTCAAGGCCCAGATCCACGCCGGCGGGCGGGGCAAGGCCGGGGGCATCCTCACCGCGTCCACCCACGACGAGGTCGCCCAGGCCGCCGGGCGCCTGCTGGGCAACCGGCTGGTCACGCTGCAGACCGGGCCGGGCGGCAAGGTGGTGAGCCGGGTGTACATCGAGCCGGCGGTCGCCGTCGCCCGGGAGCTCTACGCCGCCTTCGTGCTGGACCGGGCCGCCGAGCGGGTGTGCGTCATGGCGTCGTCCTCGGGCGGCACCGAGGTGGAGGACCGGGCGCACGACGACCCCGGGGCGCTGCGCAAGGAGGTTGTCGAGCCCGCCGTCGGCCTGCAGGCCTTCCAGGCCCGGGAGCTCGCCTTCGGCCTCGGGCTGCGGGGGGCGCAGATCCGGACGGCGACCCAGACCCTGCTGGGCGCCTACCGGGCGTTCCGGGACCTCGACGCCACCCTCATCGAGTTCAACCCGCTGGCGGTGACCGAGGCGGGCGACGTCGTCGTGCTCGATGCCAAGATGTCGATCGACGACAACGCGCTCTTCCGCCAGCCCGCCCTCCGGGAGCTGCGGGACGCCACCCAGGAGGACGCCCGGGAGACCGAGGCGGTGCGCCACGGCCTGAGCTACATCGGGCTCGACGGGTCGATCGGCTGCATCGTCAACGGCGCCGGGCTGGCGATGGCCACCATGGACCTCATCAAGCACGCCGGCGGGGAACCGGCCAACTTCCTCGACATCGGGGGCGGGGCGTCGCCCGAACGGGTGGCCACCGCCTTTACCCTGGTGGTCTCCGACCCGCAGGTCAAAGCGGTGCTGGTGAACATCTTCGCCGGGATCAACCGGTGCGACTGGGTGGCCACCGGCATCGTGGAAGCCGCCCGCAAGGTGGGGCTGAACGTGCCCCTGGTGGTGCGGCTGGCCGGCACCCACGTCGAGGAGGGCCGCCGGATCCTCAAGGAGAGCGGGATCGCGGTCGAGGTGGCCGCCGAACTGGCCGAGGCCGCGTCG
This sequence comes from Actinomycetota bacterium, assembly GCA_035765775.1. Classification (NCBI taxonomy): domain Bacteria; kingdom Bacillati; phylum Actinomycetota; species Actinomycetota bacterium. Next base: position 140,283 of record DASTWV010000043.1, read on the forward strand.
CTGGTGGTCACCGCAGCCGGGGCGGCGGTGGCGGGGTGAGCATCCTCATCGACTCCACCACCAAGCTCATCCTGCAGGGCTTCACCGGGGACAAGGGGACCTTCCACGCCCAGGAGGCGATGGACTACGGGACCGATGTCGTCGGGGGCGTGACGCCCGGCAAGGGGGGCTACGTCCACCTCGGGCTGCCGGTGTTCGACACCGTCAAGCAGGCGGTGCACGCCACCGGGGCGACGGTGTCGCTGAACTTCGTCCCCGCCCCGTTCTGCGCCGACGCCATCATGGAAGCGGCCGACGCCGGGGTCCGCCTGGCGGTGGTGATCACCGAGGGGATCCCGCTGCAGGACATGATGCGGGTGAAGAACTACCTGCTGCGCTACCCGCCCGGCGACCGCATGATGCTGGTGGGCCCCAACTGCGCCGGGGTGATCAGCGTGGGCCAGGCGATGGTCGGCATCATGGCCGGACACATCTACCAGCCCGGCCCGGTGGGCATCGTCGCCCGGTCCGGCACGCTGGGCTACGAGGCGGCCGCCCAGATGGCCGCCCTCGGGATCGGGGTGACCACCAGCGTGGGCATCGGCGGCGACCCGATTGGCGGGTGCTCCTTCGTGGATGTCCTGCGCCTCTTCGAGAACGACCCCGAGACCAAGGCGGTCATGCTGATCGGCGAGATCGGCGGCGCCTCCGAGGTGGCGGCCGCGGTGTACGCCAAGGACGAGATGACCAAGCCGGTGGCGGGCTTCATCGCCGGGCGGACCGCTCCCCCGGGCCGGCGGATGGGCCACGCCGGGGCGATCATCGCCCACCGGGGCGACTCGGCGGCCGAGAAGTCGGCGGCGATGGCGGCGCTCGGGATGGAGATGGCGCCCAGCGCCTCGGAGCTGGGCTCGGTCATGGCCCGGGTGCTGGGGACCGCCGGGTAGTTGCGCTACACGAAGTGGTAGGCGTCATACGGCGAACCGTCGTTGGAGGGGTCGTAAGCCACCTGGGTGTAGCCGCCATCGGGTGTGGCTGCCATGCCGACGATGAACCGGGTCCGGCGCACGTCGGGTGGCAACGCATTGAAGCCACCGTGGTACTGGGCATCACCGAAGGAGTAGATCGCTCCGTCAGCAGCCGTCAGCCAGTAGCCGTTCCCGCTCATGGTCCAGGCACCCCCGACGATGTTGGAGCCGAGGGCGGCCGGCAGGTTGAGGTCGGGGATTGACCCCAGCGACGGCGCCCCGTCGTAGGCGGTGATGCTGCCATCGTTGCCGACCGCGATGAAGCCGCCGTGCAGGCGCTGGATGACCGCTCCCATCTCTGCCTCCTCATCGGAAAGGTGGACCGCCGCGGGCGCATCTACCGCTTCGTAGTCGGGAATCCCGTAGCCGACGATGTGGGCGGGGTTCCGCTCCCGTGCGTAGAACCCGCCGCCGTTGTCCTGCGACCCACCGTCGCCGCTCGACGTGTTGCCCTCGTAGGTCTGCACGCGGGGCTGCACCTGGTCCGTCCGCACGATCCCGACGTGCTGGATGCCCATTTGCCGGTCCGGGAAGTCAAAGAACGCCACCCGCCCGGCGGCGGGGGTGTCGGTCCAGCGACCTGCCCGCTTGAAACCATCGGCCATCGTCGGCGTATAGGCCGACTCGGAGGGAAGTTTGATGCCGACCTGGCGCATGAGCCAGACGACCGCGTCGGCACACCAGGCTTGACAGGGTCTGCCGACCTTCTTGGAGAACTTCTGGCAGTTGCTGTCCCGCGGTGACTCCGTGATCCCGATCTGCTGCTCGGCAAGCTTCAGGACGTCGTCAGCGGTTGCCATGAGTTGCCCCCACCTTGCCCCCGGTCATTCGGTCAGCCCCGGGACCGCCGGTGCCTTGCGGGTCAACTCGACCGCCCGCCAGCAGTACCAGGCGGCGACGCTGCGGTAGGGCCGGAACACCTCGCCCTCGGGCAGGAGTGCCTTGGGGGTCGGGATCGCCGGCAGGCCGTGCATGATCGACCACCCGTTGCGGACGCCGTAGTCGAGGATGGGCCACACGTCGAGGCGGTGGAGGTCGAAGAGGAGGAACATCTCGGCGGTCCACGGGCCGATGCCCCGCACCACGGTGAGGCGCCGGACCACCTCCTCGTCGCTGGCCCGGCTGATGCCCCGCAACGGGACCGTGCCGTCCAGCACCTTGGCGGCCAGGTCCTTGATCGACTTCGCCTTGTTGGCCGACAGCCCCGCCGCCCGCAGCACCTCGTCGGGGGTGGCGGCAACCGCCTCCGGGATCATCCCGTCCGGGAAGGCCGCGACCACCCGAGCCCAGATCGCGCTGGCCGCCGCCCCGGCCAGCTGCTGGAAGACGATGGCCTCGGCGAGGGAGAGGAACGGGTCGGGCTGGCGGGCTTTCGGCAGGTGCATCGGCCCGGCCCGCTCGATGACGGCGGCGAGAGCCGGGTCCCGCCGGGCCACCTCGGCGGTGGCCGCTGCGAGTCCCACCCGTCCTCCCATGGCCGCGAATGGTAGCCGCGCAACGGTATCGGGGTAGAACCTTTCCATGCCGGTGATCATCGGCACCTCCGGCTGGCAGTACCGCCACTGGCGGGGCCTCTTCTACCCCCAGGAGTTGGCAGCCGCGCACTGGCTGCCCTACTACGCCGAGCGCTTCGCCGCCGTCGAGGTGAACAACACCTTCTACCACCTGCCCGAGAAGTCGACCTTCGCCGGGTGGGCGGAGCGGACCCCGGCCGGCTTCCGGGTGGCGGCCAAGATGAGCCGCTACCTCACCCACCTGAAGCGCCTGCACGAACCGCAGGAGCCCGCCGCCCGGTTCCTGGAGCGGGCTGCCGGCCTCGGGGACAAGCTGGCGGTGGTGCTGCTGCAGCTGCCCCCCCGGATGCGGGCGGACCCGGGCGCCCTGGACGAGACCCTGTCGGCGCTGCAGGCGGGCCCGCCGGTGGCGGTCGAGTTCCGGGACGACTCCTGGGACACCGAGGAGGTGCACGGGGTGCTGGAGCGGCACCAGGCCGCCTGGTGCCTGGCGGACAGCCAGCGGCGAGGGGTGGCGTTCCGGCGGACCGCCGGGTGGACCTACATCCGCTTCCACGACGGGGAGGGCTCACCGGAGGGCTGCTACCAGCCCCACCAGCTCAAGGCCTGGGCGGGCCGCCTCGCCGAGACCTGGGGGCCGCGGGCCACGATCTACGCCTTCTTCAACAACGACGGCAACGGGTGCGCCCCCCGGGACGCCGGGGTCTTCGCCGACGCCTGCCGGGATGCGGGCCTGGACCCGACCCGGACGCCCGAGGCGGGAGCCCCTCTCGTGTGAATCCTGCGCCGCATCTTCAACGTTGGAGCGGCGAAAGGAGCGAGTCCTAGGCCGGCCCAGCGGCCCAACGGGTTGGCGACCGGAGCTACCCTGGGCGGCATGGATGCCGACGACGCCCGTTTCCCGACTCTCGACGAGCACGAGATGGCAGCCCTGGATGCCCTGGGGACCCGCCGCCTGGTCGCCGCCGGCGAGTACCTCTACCGCTCGGGCGACGCCACCTACGACTTCTACGCCGTGGTGTCGGGGACCGTCGAGATCACGGTTCCCGACGACGCCGGTGGCCAGTACGTCCTCACCCAGCACACCCCCGGCCGATTCCTGGGCGAGCTCAACCTGGTGACCGGCCTGCGGGTCTTCGCCACCGCCCGGGCGGTGGAGGCGGGCGAGGTCATCCAGGTGCCGAGAGCGGTGCTCCGCCACCTGATCGCCACCAGCCCCACGCTGGGGGACAAGGTCCTGGGCGCCTTCCTCGCCCGCCGGGAGGGCCTGCTGACCCAGGCGCGAGCGGCCATCCAGGTGGTCGGCAGCCGGTTCTCGCCCGGCACCCCGGAGCTCCTGGAGTTCCTCAACCGGCTGCAGGTGCCCTACGCCTGGCGGGACCCGGACCGGGAGGACGAGGTGGAGCAGGCGCTTCCGGCATTCAACATCGAGCCGGGCGACCTCCCGGCGGTCATCGTCTCCGGGAAGGTGCTGAAGCGGCCGACCCCGGGAGAGCTGTCGGAGTACCTCGGGCTCACCCTGGCCAGCCTGCCGGGCCGGTGCTTCGACCTGGTGGTGGTCGGCAGCGGCCCAGCCGGGCTGGCTGCCGTGGTGTACGGCGCCTCGGAGGGCCTGCGGACCCTCGGCTTGGAGATGGCCGGGGTGGGCGGCCAGGCCGGGTCCAGCTCCCGCATCGAGAACTACCTGGGCTTCCCCCGGGGCGTGTCGGGCACCGAGCTGACCACACGTGCCGTGGTGCAGGCGGAGAAGTTCGGGGCCAACCTGTCGGTCCCGTGCACCGCCGTGTCGCTCGACGAGCGGGCCGGCCACCTGGTCGTCACGCTGTCCGACGGGACCGAGGTGGGCGCCCGGGCGGTCATCGCCGCCACCGGTGCCCGCTACCGTCGGCTGGAGGCGGAGGGCCTCGCCGACTTCGAGGGCAACGGGGTGCACTACTCGGCGACGAAACTGGAGGCCGCCATGTGTGCCGGCTCCCCGGTGGTGGTGGTCGGGGGCGGCAACTCCGCCGGCCAGGCGGCGGTCTTCCTGGCGGAGAACGGCAGCCCCACGACGGTCGCGATCCGGGGGTCCGACCTGGGTGCCAGCATGTCCCGGTACCTGGTGGACCGCATCGAGGACGACCACCGCATCCAGGTCCTGACCGGGACGACGGTGACCGCCCTGCAGGGTGAGCGGGCGCTGGCCTCGATCCGGGTCTCCGGGGGGGACGGGGAACGGGTCCTGCCGTGCCTCGGCCTGTTCTCGTTCATCGGGGCCGAGCCGTCGTCCGGCTGGCTGTCGGGCTGTGCCGCCCTCGATGACCGGGGCTTCGTCCTCACCGACCGGTCGCTGACCGCCGACCAGCTCGACGGGCGGTGGATCACCGGCCGGGACCCGCTGCCCTTCGAGACCAGCTTCCCGGGACTGTTCGCGGTCGGCGACCTGCGGGCCGGCTCGATGAAGCGGGTGGCGGCCGCCGTGGGTGAGGGCTCCTCAGCGGTCCGGTCGGTGCACGAGTACCTGGCGTTCGACCACTCGACCCCCTAAGTGGACGAGCCGCCCTACGGGTGGGAGGGCGCCGGCGGGGCACCCTCGAGCTCGAAGGCGAAATCCTCGATGTAGCAGTAGTACCAGTCCTCGCCCGGCTCGTACGAACGGATGATGGGATGGTGCGCCGAGTGGTAGTGCCCGGTGGCATGGCGCCCCGGTGAGTTGTCGCAGCACCCCACGTGGCCACACTCCTGGCAGACCCGCAGGTGGACCCAGTTGCGTTTGCCGGCCGCGAGGCAGTCCTCGCAGCCCGGGGACGAGGGCGTGACGTCGTGGATCGTGTCCAGGTGGGCGCAGTTCTCGGCCATGGGAGGACCTCCGTTGGTGGCAAGCGGCACAGTCGTGCCACGGTAGCTCGGGCCGCCGCCCAGCGCCGGGCTCAGATGCATCGCGGGCGGGTGCGCCGTGGAAGAGAGCGCTCCTGCCATTCTTGTGAGCATGAACCACCATATATAGGTGGCTCAGCGTCACAGGAAACTCCGGAAGTGGCGCTGGCCCTGCTCACCCACCCGCGCCGCGTCGGCAAGCCCCTGAACCCGCCGTTGAGGTCACTGGCATTCGGCACCGGAGCGACGCTTGCCGCGACTAGATTCGGCTGCCGCCGCCTCAGCCCGCCCGCCAGGCCCGGTAGAGGTCGGTCAGCTCCTCCTGGGCCTCGGGCGCCAGGTCGTCGGGCGTGATCCGACCCGCCAGCTCGATGGTGGTCCGGATCTGGTCCAGGTACGCCGAGCAGTTCCCGCACGCCTTCAGGTGAGCCTCCAACCGGCGCCGATCGCGGCGCGAGAGCCCGCCGTCGAGGTAGGCGGCCATCAGCTCCACGGCCTGCTGGCAGGCGATCTTCCGCAGCGACAGCATCGTCAGCCCTCCCCCATGGCAGCACCGACCACGTCGCGTAGCTGGTGGCGGCCCCGGTGCAGCAGGATGCGCTGGTTGCCCGGGGTGATCCCCAGCACGGCGCACACCTCCTCGCCCGACAGGCCCTCGACGTCGCGCAGCAGCACCACCTGGCGCTGGCGGGGCGGCAGCCCGTCCAGGGCGGCCTTGAGGACGCCGGCCCAGGCGGCGGCGTCCAGGCGGTCCTCCACGTCGTCCCAGGCGTCGATGGGCGTCGCCCACGATCCGCTGGCGTCGAAGGCGGCGGGGTCCACCGAGCGGGACTCGGGCGGGGCCTGGCGGTGCTCCTGCTCGCCGGCCGAGCGCGCCCGGTTGGCGAGGATCCGGAAGAGCCAGGTCTTCAGCGCCGCCCGGCCCTCGAACCGGTCCAGCCCGCGCACGACCCCCATCCAGGTGTCCTGGACCGCCTCCTCGGCGACCGCCTGGCTGGGCACCAGCGAGCGGGCGAAGCGCAGCATGGGCTGCTGGTAGCGGGACACCAGCAGCACGAAGGCCCGCTCGTCCCCGTCCCGCAGGCGACCGAGCAGCTCCATGTCGGTCTCCACCTCCCGGAGTGTAGGCCGGGGCCTGCCTCCACCGGTCGCGGGCGCGCTGAACACGCACAACAGTCCGGCCCGGCCCCGCTTGCGTTACATGTAACGCGCTCATGGGGCGCCCGGACTTCCCTACGCAAGCAACGGGCATCCGGACAAAAGGAGGCAGCGATGGGCAACATGACCCGCCTCGCCGTCGGGGCGAGTGCGGCACTGGGCTTTCTGGCATGGGTTCTCCCGCTCCCGGCGAGCGCAGCACCGGTGGCAGCGGGGGCTGACCGCGCGGTCTTCGTCCAGACCGACAACCCGGCCGGCAACCAGCTCGTCGCATACGACCGGTCCAGCGACGGGACCCTGGCCTGGGAAGCCACCTACGACACCGGCGGGCTGGGCGGCGTGCTGAGCGGGTCGGTGGTGGACCACCTGGCGTCGCAGGGCTCGCTGGCCTACGACGCCGGCCCCGGTCTGGTCCTGGCGGTCAACGCCGGGAGCAATACCGTGTCGGTGTTCTCGGTCAACGGGGACGACCTGGCGTTGCGCCAGGTGGTCGGCTCGGGCGGCACCTTCCCGGCCAGCATCGCGGTCTCGGGTGGCCTGGTCTACGTGCTGAACGCCGAGGACGGCGGCAGCGTCAGCGGCTTCCGGGTGGCGGGGGGCCGGCTGCACGCCATCCCCGGATCGACCCGGGCGCTCGGGCTCACCACACCCACCGACACCAGCCAGTTCACCCACACCCCGGGCCAGGTCGCCTTCTCCCCCGACGGGTCGCAGCTGGTGGTGACCACCAAGGCGGCCAGCAACGCCATCGACGTCTTCGCCGTGGCCCCCAGCGGGCGCCTCTCCGCCGACCCGGTGGTGAACAGCGAGCCGGGGGCCGTCCCCTTCGCGGTGAGCTGGGATGCGGCGGGCCACCTGGTCGTGGCCGAGGCCGGCACCAACGCGGTCGCCACATTCGCCCTGGATGACGAGGGCACCCTCGCCCCGATCGACTCGGTGGCGACGGGCCAGGCCGCCACCTGCTGGGTGGCCCGGGCGCGGGGCTACTTCTTCGCCTCCAACGCCGGGAGCCCGTCGGTCAGCGGCGTCTCGGCGGACGGCGCCGGCCAGCTGACCCTGCTGGGCGCCACCACCACCGACCCCGGAGCGGTGGACGCCGCCGCTGCCGCCGGCGGGCACTACCTGTACGTGCAGTCCGGTGGGCCGGGAGCGGTGGACGAGTTCGCCGTCCACAGCGACGGGTCGCTGACCACGGTCGGCTCGGTGACCGTCCCCGGGGCCGCGGGCGGGGAGGGGATCCTCGCCTTCTGAGCCTTCTGAGGGCACCAGCGGCAGGGAGGGGGCGGCGGCCGGCTCAGCCGAGCAGATCGTGCTGCACGGCGAAGAGCGCCGCCGCCCCCCGGGCCCCCCCGGGTGGAGCACCCGATCTTGGTGGAGATGTGCTGGATGTGGCTGCCGGCGGTCTTCGGCGACACCACCTGCGTCTCGGTCACCGCCTTGGTGGTCTTGCCGAGGGCGATCAGCGCCACCACCTCGACCTGCCGGGCGGTGAGCCCGGCGGCCGCCAGGAGGCGGGCCGGGAGCCGCGGCGACTTTCGCCGGCGGCTCCGGTCTGTGAGTGTTTGGGGGTGCCCTAGGGACCTCACCACTCACAGACTTCAAATTCCGACAAATTGAGGGGCAGCTACCGGTCACAGGCGTGTGGGGGGGCCGTCCCGCGAGCTTCCAGCTGGTCGGACCGGCGCACGGCGAGGAGCTGCTCCGCGCCACCGCCGGGCGGATCGAGGTGGCAACCCGCCGACCCGCCGAGGGCGCCCCGCTGAAAAGAGTCGTGCTAGCACCCCTTACACGCGCCGACTCTGTCGTTAAAGTCGCCTGTGCATGTGGCGCCGGGCACCGGGTGGTGGGCCCGTGCCCGGCGCCGTGCACCAATGCTTGGGCGGGTCGTGACGACTGCGGAAGGGGGAGGCATGCGACGTTTCTTGGCCGCGCGCGCACTGCTGGCGCTCGTGCTCACCTGTGGACTGTTCGGCGGGATAGGCCTGGTGGTGGCACCGCCGGTGTCGGCGGCGCCGTACAGCGACACCGTGCGGGTGACCATCCAGCAGGTGGACGCCATCACCTGCTTCGACCCGGCGGTTGTCACCTGCAACGCGGCCGACTTCTACCCCGTCGTGCACATCGACGGGCAGGACTTCGGCGGCGACAGCCTGCAGATCGACGACCAGGACCACATCCAGCCCAACTGGCAGTTCTCCAAGTCGGTCGACCTGAGCCGGGGCCGGATCCCGGTGTCCATCGAGATCTGGGACAGCGACGGCGGCCTGCGCTTCGACGACGACCAGGCCGACCTCGTCCCGGGCGCGGGCATGAACGTCGACCTGCAGGTGAACCTGGCGCCGTGCGGGCTCACCGGCTCGGTGACCACCGACTGCACCGCCAACAACACGCTGACCGATTCCGGCTCGCAGACCCTGCAGGGCGACAACGGCGACATCGCCCGGATCAAGTTCACAGTCGAGGTGCTGGACACCGACACCGACGGCGACGGCCTGCTCGACGGCTGGGAGACCCACGGCCTCGACGTCAACGGCGACGGCATCGTCGATGTCGACCTCGCCTCGATGGGGGCCGATCCCCGGCGCAAGGACATCTTCATCGAGATCGACTGCCTGGTGGCGGCCGACCACAGCCACTGCCCCCAGTCCGGTGCCTTGAGCGACGTGGTCCAGGCCTTCGCCAATGCCCCGATCCCCAACCCCGACGGGACCACCGGCATCCAGCTCCATCTCGATACCGGGACGTTGTTCAGCACCGCGGTGACCAGCGTCAACGGGACCGCAGGCGTCGTGGGCAACTACGGGAACATGGGCGGGGGCGGGGACAAGATCCCGGAGGCGGGCAACACCGTCGTGGACTGGGACGGCGCCACGGGGAACCCCGGCACCAGCTTCTACACGCTGAAGAGCACCTACTTCAATGCGAACCGGCGCTTCGCCTTCCGCTACGCCCTCTTTGTCCACCAGACCAACCTGCGGGCGGCATCGAACGACTGCACCAGCGGGTGGACCGAGGGGATCCCGGCCAACGACTTCATGATTAGCCTGGGCGGGACCAACGGCAGCGGCAACCCGTGCTGGACCACGGATGCCAACGGCTTCTCGGTGGGCAGCCGGGCGGAGCAGGCGGGGACCTTCATGCACGAGATGGGCCACGCCCTCGGGCTCCAGCACGGCGGTACCGACGGCATCAACAACAAACCCAACTATCTGAGCGTCATGAACTACAGCTTCCAGATGTGCTCGGTGCCGGTCAGCGGGACCGCACTGCCGGGCGGGTGCGACTACTCCCGGCGGGCCCTCCCTAATCTCGAGGAACGCCTCAACCCATCCGCCAGCCCGCCGCTCGCCGGACTCGACGAATGCGCCGGGTTCGACGGCGGCGTCTACGGCTTTGGCCCGGTGGACTGGAACAAGAACGGCGCGATCACCGGCGCCTCGTGTACACCGGGAAGTGCCAACGTCTCCGCCGACATCAACGGCGACAACGGATGTGTCGGTGCGGGAGCCAACGGGAAGCTCGACACCGCGGCGTCGGGCGACGACCAGGTGGTGGGCTCCGAAATCGTCGACGGTCCCGATCTCACCTGCCAGACCACGGCGACCGGCGACGATTCGCAGGACAACAGCGTGGGCTACGTCGAACCGTCGCCGCTCACGAGTGCCTTCGACTGGGCCAACATCGTGTACCAGTTCCAGACCAATCCCGACTTCGCCAGCGGGGTTTCCAGCCCGCCCGACGACGAGGCCAACCCGGAGATCATCGCGGCGGCGCATGCCGTCTTGGAAGCCGACTTCGCCACCGACTTGTCCATCGACGTCTCCGGCCCGGCGAACGCCGCCCCCGGGGACACCGTGACTTACACGGTGACGGTCAGGAACGCCGGGCCGGGGGAGGCAGAGAACGTCTCCGTGGCCAACACCGCCCCCGACGGGAGCCCGACCACCATCCCCCTCGGGACCCTGCAGGTCAACGACGTGGCCACCCGCACCGTCTCGTACCTGGTGCCCTGCACCGCCGCCGATGCCTCGGTGCTGACCGACACGGCCACCGTGACCGGCAACGACATCCTGGGGGACCCGGACACCAACAGCGCCAACGACACCGACAGCCAGTCGACGACGGTGCACGCCCCGGTGCTGTCGGTGACGAAGACCGCCACGCCGGCCGTGAACGCCGGGGAGGCGATCACCTACCGCATCACCTACGCCAACACCGGCTCCGCGCCGGCCACCGGGACCGTCATCACCGACGTCCTGCCGGCCGACGTGTACTACAGCACCGCCCTCGACCAAGGCGCCGGGCCCCGGCCGACCACGGTCACCCGCAACGCCAATGGCACTACGACGCTGACGTGGGCGGTCGGAGCCGTGCCGGCGACGTCCGGGCCGATCACCATCGCCTACACCGCCCGTCCCAGCCTGCTGTTCCTGGGCGGGGCGTCGGTGACCAACAACGTGACGCTCACCTTCGGCAACGCCAACGGGTGCACGTACGCCCCGGTGACGGCGTCGGCGCCGAGCTCGATCACGGTGGTCGCCCCCACCCGCAACCCGCTGTCCTTGGGTTACTTCAAGACCCACCCGGCGGAGTGGACCGCCGAGTTCCTCGCCCGCATCCAGGCCACCGACCAGCGTTTCGACGGGGCCGACGGATCCACCCCGGACGGCATGCTGAGCGCTGCCGAGGTGATGGCGGTGCTCAACGGCACCGGCCAGCCGGGCACCTTGAAGGCGCAGCTGCTGGCCACCGACTTCAACCTCGCCGAGCGCCGGATCAACGCCGGGACGCTGATCGTGTCGCCCACCGATACGGTGCTCGGCCTCACCAACGTCCGGGACGCCGACCGCTACGCGATGGCAACCCTGGGGCTGGCCTTCAGTTCCAACACCACTCGCTACAGCAACATCACGAAGTCGCTGGACGAGATCAACAACAACCGCAGCGAGCACTACTGATCACCCCGCCGGCCCCGCTCCGGACTGTAAGGCATCCTGCACCCCAAGCTGCACCATCGGGTGGACGATTCCTCACAGAACGGGCGGGGCCGGCCGGCACTCCCTGGGCTTGGGTCGCCGCCGGGGAGCCGGAGGCAGCTCATTCCTGCCGCCGGGGTAGGGTGCCCCAGGTGCGCCAAGATCGCTCGAGCGCCCGCCCGGTCGCCCCCGGGCAGTCCCCTGGGGCGTCGCAGGCCCCCGCGCTGGGGCTGGCGGCCCTGTTCACCGCCACCGGCATCACCCACCTCGTGGTCCCGAGCTTCTACGACGCGATCGTCCCGCCCTGGCTGCCGGGATCACCCGGGATGTGGACCCTGGTCAGTGGCCTCGCCGAGCTGGCCTGCGCCCTGGCGCTCTGCGTGCCTGCCACACGCCGGGCGGGAGCCACGGCCGCCGCCCTCCTGCTCGTGGCGGTCTTCCCGGCCAACATCCAGATGGCCGTTGACTGGCGGCACCGGGGCCTGGCGGAGCAGCTCGTCGCCTACGGGCGGCTCCCGCTGCAGGTCCCCCTCGTCGCCTGGGCCCTGTGGGCGCGCCGGTGGGCAGGGCGTTGAGCGCCGGACAGGCGGGGCGCCTCGCCCGCCCGGTGGCATCCTGTTCCGGTGACGAGTCAGGGAAGGGGCGGGACCGGCCGTGGCCTCCTGGGCTGAGTTCGCTGCCCGGGAGCCGGCTCTGGCGGGCGTCGTGCGCCGGGCCTTCGCGGTGCGCAAGCACGCCACCATGGCCACCGTCCGAGCGAGTGGGGCACCCCGCATCAGCGGCACCGAGGTGGAGTTCGCCGACGACGGCGAGATCTATCTCGGCATGATGAAGGGCGCCCGGCGGGTCCAGGACCTGCGCCGGGATCCCCGGATGGCGCTGCACTCCCCCACCAACGACGCCCCCGACGGCGACCCGGCCGGCTGGCTGGGCGAAGCGAAGATCAATGCCCGGGCCGTTGAAGTGGCATCGGCGGACTCCCACTGCTTCCGGCTGGACATCGAGGACGTCGTGCACACCAAGGTGGCCGCCGACGCCCAGGCACTCGAGATCACCACCTGGCGCCCGGGCTCGGGCGCCACGGTCGTCCGCCGGGCGGACTGACGTAGGGTGGCCTCCGACAGAGGAGGTGCACCCATGCAGGTCACCAGGAACTCCCGTGCCACCACGCCGGGCCCAGCCGACTGGTTCACCGGCGCGGTCTACCTCGACCCCATCACCACGCCCACCGGGGCCTCCCGGCTGTCGGCCACCAGCGTCCGCTTCACCCCGGGCGCCCGGACGGCGTGGCACACGCACCCCAACGGGCAGACGATCTACGTCACCGAGGGGATCGGCCGGGCCCAGCGCCGGGGCGGCTCGGTCGAGGAGATCCGACCCGGGGACCGGGTCTTCTTCGAGCCGGGCGAGGAGCACTGGCACGGGGCGGCGCCGGACCGGTTCATGACCCACCTGGCGATGCAGGAAGTGGGCGACGACGGCACTGCCGCGGTCTGGGGCGACCACGTCACCGACGAGGAGTACGGGGCGGCCCCGGCGGCCGGGTAGGGCCCGGCTCGGCTACCTGCCGACGGCCTTCTGCAACCGTGCCAGCCGGGCGAGGTGGCCGTCGAGGTCGGCGGAGTGCATGTCGGAGAACAGGACCTGAGTCACCCCGAGGTCCTCGATGCCGGCGAGGTCACCAGCGATCTGCTCCGGGGATCCACCGAGGAACTGGCGGCCGTCGGCGACCGGGGCGTCGGTGAGCTGGGCGTTGACCCGGACGTAGACGGGCAGGGCAGCCGGGTCCCGCCCGGCCGCCGTCGCCGCCGCCCGGAACTGGCCCACAAGGCCCCGCAGCAGCTCCGGCGAGGCGCCGATGGGGTTGAGGCCGTCCGCCGTCCGGCCGGCCCGCTCCAGTGCGGCGGGGGCGAACACGCCCATGACGATGGGGATGCCGCCGGCCCGGGCCGGCTTGGGGTTGATGTTGGACTCCGGGATGGTGAAGAAGCGGCCTTCAAAGTGGACCGGGTCGGGCCCCCACACGCCTCGGAGGGCAGCGAAGAACTCCGTGGTCCGGCTGACGAGGTGCTCCTTGGTGGCGCCGACGGTGGCGAACTCTTGGTCCATCCACCCGTGGCCGAAGCCCGCCACCACCCGGCCGCCGCTGAGCTGGTCCAGGGTGGCCAGGCGCTTGCCCAGCTGGACGGGGTTGTGGAAGGGGGCATCAAGCACGCTGGTGCCGAGGATCGCCGAGGACGTGTGCCCGGCCACGAACGCCAGCGTCTCGATGGGCTCGTAGGTCTGGCGGTAGGCGTCGGGCAGCGGCCGGGGCGGGCCGCCCGGCTGCGGGATGTCGCCCAGGGCGTAGAGCAGGCGCTCGTAGGTCCACAGCCCGCGGTATCCCAGCTGCTCGGCCTCCTGGGCAACCCGGAGGATGGCTGCGGGTGAGGCGAGCGGCCCCGAGGTGGGGAGAGAGACGCCGAGATCCATGGGGAAGTCCTTTCTTCAGGGGGGTTCGCCCACGCTACCGGAGGCCTGCCGGGCTCGCCGATCCTTCGGTGACCGCGCCCGGTCCCCCGACCTCCCCTACCCGCACGCCCTATCGTTGGTCCCCACATGCGGATCTCTCGCACAGCTGCGGTGTCCCTGGCGGTTGCTGCTGCCGTGCTGCTCGGCGTGTGGGCCGCACTACCCATGCTCACCTCGGTCCCGGGCGCGGGCCCCGCTCCCGTGGTGACGCCCAGCCTGAGGCCGAGCCCGATGCATGCCCCCCCAGGCCCATCGCCCACCGCCCACTTGCCCACCGCCCACTTGCCCACCGCCCAAGGCAAGACCGGCGGCAAAGCGCATCATGCCGCCCGAACCGTGGCCTCGAAGCCGAAACCGAGCCCGTCGGCGACCGTTCCTCTCCAACCGGTGAGCACTGTGCCCGAGGTTCCCGGCAGCGGGGCGCAGCCTGGCCAGCGGGTGATTGCCCTGACGTTTGACGATGGGCCGGACCCCGTCTACACGCCCCAGGTGCTGCAGGTTCTTACGCAATCGGGCGTCACCGCCACCTTCTTCATGATCGGCTGGGAGGCGGCGGCGGACCCTGACCTGGTGCACCAGGTGGCGGGGGCCAGCAATGGCGTCGGCAACCACACCTGGAACCACGTCGATCTCACCAGGCTGAACCCGGCGGACTTCGCCGCCCAGGTCGACCGCACCGCGCAGCTCCTGGACTCGCTCACCGGCCGGAAGGTCACCTGCGTCCGCCCTCCCCAGGGGCACATCAACGGGACCGTGGAAGCGGAGTTGGCTCCCCGGGGCCTGACCGCCGTGCTCTGGAACGATGACCCCCGGGACTGGACGCGCCCGGGGACCGGGGCGATCGTGCGCCGGGCGCTGAGCGAGGCCAGCCCCGGCGGCATCGTCGAGCTGCACGACGGCGGGGGGGACCGAAGCGAGACGGTCCAGGCGCTCCCGGCGATCATCGCCGGCCTGCGGGCACAGGGTTACACCTTCGTGCCGCTCTGCCGCTAAATGGCGGCTGCCCGCTAAGAAACCGTCGGGATTTGCCCGCCAGGCACCAAGAATTCGTCAACACCACTTTTCGAGCTGCCGCGGTGGCGTACCCCGTTGGGGTGGGCGTTCGAGAGTTCTCCCAGCGCGGGGTCGGCGCAGTGCCCGAAGCGCTCAATGGGTGGGCGCACGAGAGTCGGTGGTGCCTGCCGGGTGGCGGCCGGGACCTCCAGGAGCCGCCCTGCTTTTTCCGGAGCGTCATCGTTCTTCGGGCTGGGGAGACCATCGATCGCTCTGAGCTGGCGGCCTGCATCTCCCGTGAGGCCGAGGTGATCGTGCTCAGCGTTGGCTTCCCGCAGACAGACGTCCAGATCGGTGAAGTCGAGGCCGCGCTGACGCTGGCGATTGAACGACTGTCCCCCTTGGAAGCTCTGCTGGTGGGAACCGTGGACGAGGCCCTCGACCTGTTGTTGCCCGGCGACTACGTGGTTGCCGCCAGAGCGCCCAGGGCCCTAGTGCCAGAGCGGCTCAGGGCCGACACGGTCGGTCCCCAGTTCGCCGGCGATGGGAAGCCCGAAGATCGCCAGCGTCATGCCGCCTCCACAAGCGAGGAGAAGGGTTGTTTACTGTCTACGGCGCCTGCGCGTTGACGTTCATGATGGCGATGTACGCCCTAGAGCGGCGGGGCTCGGCGTTCATCCTCGGATTCGCGCTCGGCTGCGCCCTTTCCAGCTCCTACGGCTTCCTGAGTGGGGCCTGGCCGTTCGGGGTCATCGAGGCCGTCTGGGCGGTGCTGGCCGTACGCCGGTTCCTGCATGCCCGACCCTGAGCGTTGAGCTGCACGTTCGCGGGTGGGGACCGCAGCGAGACGGTCCAGGCACGTTTCGTGCGAGCTTCGCCGCCATTTTGGCGGTCAAACTCGCAGGAAACGCTCCCTCCCGGCGATACTCGCCGGCCTGCGGGCACACGGCTACACCTTCGTCCCGCTCTGCCGCTGAGGGCTGACCCGTTCGCGGGTGGCGCCCGGGCCTCGCTACCCTGGAGGGAAAGGAGGTGGCATGGCAGCGGAGATCGTCGCGTGCCCGGCGTGCGGGGCCAAGAACCGGGTTCCGGCCGCGGCTAAGGGCGTGCCGCATTGCGGCCGCTGCGGGTCGGGAGTGCCGTGGGTCGCCGAGGCGGGCGACGACACCTTCGCCGCCGTCGTCGAGCAGTCAAAGTTGCCCGTTCTGGTGGACCTCTGGGCGCCGTGGTGCGGGCCGTGCCGGAGCGTGAGCCCGGTACTGGAGCGCCTGGCCGAGACCCACGCCGGCAAGCTGAAACTGGCGAAGATCAACGTGGATGAGTCCCCCCGGCTCTCGCAGCGGTTCGGCGTGCAGAGCATCCCGATGCTGCTCCTCATGCGGGGCGGAGAGTTGGTCGCCCGCAGGGTGGGGGCAGCGCCCGAGCACGTGTTGGCGGCCTGGCTCGAAGAGACCTTTGCGTCGTAGGACACTGCGGAGCTGATCAAGCAGCGCTAGGCGCCCCCGGGTGGCGCCAACGCACCCCGGCGAATCGGCCAAAGTCTCGGTCGTAGCTGATCACCGTCCCCCGGTGTTCGATCGCCAGTGCAGCCAGGTGCGCATCGTTCACCAGGTTCCCGCCGGTGCCCACTGAGGCGATGAGGTCGACGAAGACGTCGAGGTGACGGGCCGTGGGTTGGATGATGACAGCCGCCGGGGCGCCGATCCACGCCCGCACTTGGCCGATGGCCTGCTCGACCGTGAGGGGGTTGGGAAACAGACCGACTTTGGTGGAGAGCCGAACAAATGCAGTGAGCACGAGCCAGGCGAACCCAACCGACTCGGCCCCGACAAGGGCGGCGTCAAGCCACTCGCGGGTGCCTTCACTCCTCGGCTCGGCCTCGTTGACCGCGTAGAGGAGGACGTTGGCGTCGACCAGGTTCACCGCGAACCGGTCACTTCCGGAGACGCATCTTCCTAATCAGTTCCTCGTCCTCAAGCTCGCCTGCGAGTTGCAGTGCCTGGTCAAGGTTGACCGCAGGGATTCCGAGGTTGGCGGTTTTGGTCCGGAAGGGCACCGCGGGCGACGTGACCCGGAGGCCCTCTCGGATGGCATCGTTCAGGGTGCGCTTGAACGAGGTGCCCCGCTCCTGCATCCGCTGCCGGATGAGGGCCTCCGTATCGGCGTCGAGAGTTACCGTCGTCCTCATGGTGTGCATCATAGCATCATGTGGATTGACAGCATGACTTCACTGATCGGCACCTTCCAGCCAGCGCCACCACATGGGAGGCGACTGCCGATGCCGGGGGGCCGGCAGAGTTCGAAGGTGGAGACGAACGCCTACGCCAGGTGCGCTCCCTCGACGGTCGGCACGTGCGGCAGGTCAGCGCCACCGTACGGGGCCGGAGACGCGCGACGTCGGCCGCCCGGAGGGGATCCGGATGTACTTCGTCGTCGCCCGTGCTTTACGGCAGCCGTCGCCAGCTTCTCCCTCCAAGCCTACGGAGCCGGTGTAGCCCGCCGCCTTCGCCTGCGGCAGCAGCCGCTTGGCGCTGATCCGCCCGTTGGTGGCGTCGCTCCTGGCCGCCACCAGCTCTGCCACCTCGTTGTAGTTGTGGCCCCGGGCCGGGCGTTGGCGGGCGGCGGCCCCGGCCCGGTGGCGGGCGACGGCCCGCCGGACGGTCTTGTGGTCGCAACCGCACATGACGGCCGCTCCCCGGTACGTGCCCACCTCCTGGTAGGCGGCGATCAGGTCCATGTCTTCCTCCGCTGACTTCACAATGAGGCTCCCTCCGGTCGGTGTGGTGCTGGCGGACACCGACACTTTCACCGGCCGGAGAGGCCAGGACTTGGATTTCAGGCGGAGGTGGGGGCTTCCTTGCGGCCACCCGTGGGGCGTTCTAAGTGGCCACCACTGGGGACTTTCTCATGGGCCACGGACACCCCGGCTCTTGCAGCGGTTCGGGGTGCAGAGCATCCCGATGCTGCTCCTCATGCGGGGCGGAGAGTTGGTTGCCCGCAGGGTGGGGGCAGCGCCCGAGCACGTGTTGGCGGCGTGGCTTGAAGAGTCCCTTGCTCAGCCACTGGCTGAAGAACCGGGGGCCCGCCCTGAATCTCCTAGCGGGCCGCCGTGCGATCGAGGGCGGCGAGTTGCGCCATGAGGTGGCTCATGCCGCACTCCGTCGCGATTGCCCGGGCCCGGCCCGCCAGCTCCGCCGCCAGCTCGAGGTCCCCCGGATCGGCGCGCCGCTCGAGAAGCTCGGCGTAGCGGTGGCAGGTGTGGGCCACCCACGGCGTGGCCCCCATGGCTTCGTTGCGAGCGAGGGCGTGGCGGTAGTGCTCCTCGGCTCGGGCGTCCTGGCCGAGGGTCGCGGCCAGCATGCCGAGGTACAGCGGTGCCGCCCCCCAGCTGTTCCGGTCGGCGGCGAGTACGCTGTGATCGGCGAATGGGGCGAGCAACGCGTAGAGGTCCCGGCACCGGGCGGTGTCCCCGAGGTGGGTGGCGACCTCGGTGAGCATGACGACCCCCGAGAGCCAGGCGAAGTTGCGCGGCTGGTCGGCGAAGCCGTTGACCATGAGCCGGTCGAAGAGCTCCCGGGCCTCGTCATCGTTGCCGGACCGGGCCGCCAGGAAGCTGAGGGCCGCGCTCCACGTGGGGGTGTCGGGGAACTCTGCCGCCAGACCCCGGAGCGCCGGGATGATCTCCTCGGGATGGCCCTGCTCGAGCCGTACCGTGCCGTACTGCGTTCCGAAGACGCCGAGGGCGTCGGGTTCCTCCGCCCGCTGGCCGATCTCGAGGGCCTCGAACGCCAGGCGCTCGGCATCGGCGAAGCGGCCGGTGAACAGTGCCTGGAGGGCACGGAAGCGCCTCGCCTCCCACAGGTAGAGCGGCTGGCGCAGCCGCTCGGCCGCCGCCTCGAAGCGGTCCAAGGTGGCATCGGCCCGGACGATGTCGCCCGCCTCCATCTCGGCGACGAAGAGGTGCTGGCGACCGAAGATCTCGAGCTCGTGGTCGCCGAGCTGCCCGGCCAGCTCCAGGATCTCGGCGGTCACCGCCAGGCGCTCCCCGAGGTGGTCCGGGTCCCAGATCGCCAGGCACCGGCTGCAGAGCGCCAGCGCAAGGGTTCGGGGGTCCCCCAGGTCCCGGGCCAGGGCCACGGCCTCGCCGCTCAACGAGATGCGCCGCTCCGAGTGCAGGTAGTACATCTCCTCGGCGAGCCGGCCGAGGAGGCGTACCCGCAGGTCTCCGGCCTCGTCGCCCAGGCCCGCCAGTGCCTCCTCCAGCAGCTCGACCATGCGGTCACGCAGGTGCATGTCCCGGGTGGCGTGCCAGGCCCGCAGGAGCCCGCCCCCATAGCCGAGGACGGCTCGGGCAAGCAGTTCGGTTTCCCCGACCTCGCGGGCGAGCTCGGCCGCTCGGAGGAACACACCCCGTGCCTTGCCGACCTCGCCCGCCCGCCAGTGCGCCTCTCCGAGCCGCAGCAGGAGAGGTCCGGCGCCAGACCTTTCGGCGGCGGCGGTGCGGCGCCCGGCGAGCTCCACCGCCCGCTGGAGGTGGGCGACGGCGTCCTCATAGGCGAGGGCGGCGGTGGCCTGGTCGGCGGCCTCGACGGCGTACCGGACGGCGGCCTCGACCGGGCCTCCACCCTCGGCGGCCAGGTGGAAGTGGTGGGCGAGCTCGGCGACGGCGCCGTGCGGGGCTCCGGGAAGCGCCCGCCGCGACTCCAGGGCCTCGGCGATGCGGCGGTGCATGCGTCTGCGGCGGATCGTCCGTAGCTCGTTGTAGACGGTCTCGCGGACGATGTCGTGGGCGAAGCGGTAGGTCCCGGCCCCCGCCGGCCCCTCCCGCAGCAGGCCGGCGTCCAGCGCCACCTCCGTCGAGGTGACCACCGTGTCCTCGTCGAGAGCGGAGACCTCGCTGACCAGATCGAGATCGAAGTCCCGCCCCACGACGGCGCCGATATCCAGCACCTGTCGGACGGCGTCGCCGAGGAGTGCCAGCCGCCCACGGACGACGTCGCGCACCCCGCACGGGATGGCGTTGACCGCACCGTCCCCGGTGGTGCCGACCCCGTCGGCCGGCTGGTCGGCGGCGATCAGGCGCACGACCTCGCGTACGAAGAAGGGGTTCCCCGCCGTCCGCCGGTGCACCACCCCCGGGACCTCGGTCCCCACACTGGGGGCGGTGGCGTCCAGAAAGGCGGCGACGTCGTCCACGGCCAGCCCTCCGAGGGGGATCCGGCGCGTGCTGCGCAGTGGGGCCAGCCGTGCCAGGGCGCCGACGAGTGGGTGGCGGGCATCGATGCCCACGTCGCGGTGGGTGCCGATCACCAGAAGAGGAGCCCCCGTGACGTGGGAGGCGAGGAACTGCAGGAACAGCAACGACGCCGTGTCGGCCCACTGCAGGTCGTCCAGGACGATGGCGAGGGGCCGGCGCCAGGCGGCCTCGGCAAGGGCATCGGCCAGCCGGGTGAACATCTGGAGGCGGGCGGCTTCCGGGATGGTCTCCGCCTCGATGCCTCCGAGGGCCGGTTCGGTGGCGAGGGCGGCGAGGTTGGGGTCGTCGCCGCCAGCCGCCAGGGCCGAGAGCACCTGGGACCACGGCCACAGCGGGGGGGCGGCGCCCGCCTCGTAGCACCGGCCCCAGACGACGACGGCACCTTGCGGGGTCGCCCGGCTCGAGAGTTCCTCGGCGAGGCGGGTCTTGCCGATGCCCGGCTCTCCGGAAATCACGACGACCCGGCTGTCGCCCCCGAGGGCATCGCGCAGGGCCCCCTCGAGCATCGCCAGCTCAACAGCGCGGCCGACGAACGGGACCGACTCCGGCGCGGGGCCAGCTGGCGCCGGGAGTTCTGCAGACGACCGAGCCTCATCCCGCCCGGAGGCCCGGCCGAGGGCGGTCCCCGTCCGGCCCTGCCAGTCCAGCTCGGGGCTCTGGCGCAGGATCGCCGCCTCAAGCTGCTGGAGGTCGGGGCCGGGGCTGATGCCCAGCTCCTCGGCGAGCTCGTGACGGAGACGCTGGTAGGCGGCCAGCGCCTCGGCCTGGCGGCCACTTCGGTACAGGGCCAGCATCAGCAGGCTCCACCGGCGCTCCCGCAGCGGCTCCGCCTCAGCGAGGGCCGCGGCCTGACCCGCAACCTCGGCATGCAGCCCGAGGGCCAGCCGTGCCTCGAGCAGGTCCTCGGCGGCGATCCGGCGCAGCTCCTCGGCGGCGCTCGCTGCCGCCTGGCAAAACGCCTCCTCGGCGAAGCTGCCGAACGCCGGGCCCCGCCAGAGCGACAGCGCCCGCTCGAGGTGCTCGGTCGCCTCGCCCGCCCTGCCCGCCAGAAGGTGCGCCCGGCCCTCGCGGACCATGCGTTCGAACCGGTGCAGGTCGATGCTCTCCGGCGGGGTCGCCAGAACGTAGCCAGGGGCCCGGGTGACAAGCAGGCCGGGCTCGAGTGCCCGGCGCAGGCGGCTGACTCGTGCATGCAGGGCCGTCGTGGCCCCCGGTGGAGGGTCGTCGCCCCAGAGGGTGTCGGCGATCCGGCCGGCATCGACCACCTCGCCGGCGTGGAGGACCAGCAGGGCGAGGAGACGGCCCTGGCCGGGGCCGCCCAGGTCCACCTCACGTCCCGCCCGGACGGCTCCGACGTTGCCCAGCAACAGGAATTCCACCAGCACCCCTCCGCCCGCCTGCCGCCGGAGAGCGAGCGGGCCAATGATAAGGCCGCGGTCAGGATCCGGTCAGGGGCCCCCGGGAAGATCGCCATATCGCCGCGGGGAGGCCGCGGGGCGGGTGGAACGAAGGGGGAGACGACGATGACGGAGACACAGAGGGGCACCGGATCCCGGGCCGGCCGGGTTCGGCGCCGGCGGGCGACAGGTGGGCTTCTGACCGCACTGGCGATCGCGGGAACGGTGCTTCCGGCCCTGGCCGGCTTCAGCGCCGGGTCGGCCTACGCCGACGGTCCCGGGGCCGGGTCCCCGTGGGTCGTGAGCGTCGGGGATTCCTACATCTCCGGCGAGTCCGGGCGCTGGGCGGGCAATACCAATGGCACGTCGACAAACATCGATGCGCTGGGCTACCAGGCCTACTTCGACAACGCCGACCACAGCGCCGAGACCTTCCCGGGCTGCCACCGCTCGGCGAAGCCGGAGATCTACAACACCTTCGGCAACGGGGCCAACTGGGCGAACCTCGCCTGCTCGGGCGCCGAGATCGACAGCACATTCGTCAACGGCGTCATCACCAAGCCGGGCATCGACTGGGCGGCGGACTCCCAGGGCCACCAGGGCCAGGCCGCCATGCTCCAGAGCTTCGCCGCGTCCCACAACGTCAAGCTCGTCACGATGTCCATCGGCGGCAACAACTTCCACTTCGCCGACATGGTCTCGACCTGCGTGCAGGACTACCTCTTGACCCCGGTGTGGTGGCAGGCGCACTGCAGCAGCGACTCGTCGGTGACCAGCAACTTCACGCCCTCCTACGCGGCCGCCCAGGCATATGCGATCCGGGGCGCCATCCTCAACGTCCATCAGGCGATGCGCAATGCCGGCTATGCCGAGGGGTCCTACACCATCCTCGTGCAGGACTACCCGTCGCCCCTGGCCTCGAGCACCTCGTTCCGCTACCCGGAGTCTGCTTCCTGGGCCACCGACGTCCGCCAGCAGATCGGTGGGTGCGGGTTCTGGAATGCCGATGCCGACTTCGTGAACGGCACCGCCGTGCCCGTCATCGACGGAGCGGTCCAAAGCGGTGTGGCCCAGGCCGCCCAGTTCTTCCAGGGAACCTACGGCACTTCGAACGTCCAGTTCCTGGAGCTGTCCTCGGCGCTCAACGGCCACCGGCTGTGCGAGAACACCGTCGGCCTGCTGGAGGAGAAGGGCATTGCCAACTGGACCAGCCCCGGGGCAGCCGACGCCAGCGAGTGGGTCAACCAGATCCGCACCCTCTCGGCCGGCGGCAGCGGTCCCTACCAGCAGCAGGAGTCCCTGCATCCGGACTACTGGGCGCAGCGGGCGATCAGCAACTGCCTGCGGCAGGCCTACAGCGCCGGGTCGCCGAGCGGCCGGTGCACCATCGCCGGGCCCGGCCTCAACGGGGCTGGAGAGCCGAACATGGTCTTCGCCCGCAAGCTGACCGTGCCGAGCGTCGTGGGGATGTCCACGGCCCAGGGAAGCACTGTCATCTCGAATGCCGGCTTCAGCCCGCACGTCTACCAGCTGCCGACGTGTGACTCCTTCACGCCTGGCCTCGTGATCGACCAGAGCCCGGCGGCCGGTTCCTCGGCGTACGCCGGCGACCTCGTTGCCATGACCGTGAACGTCGCGAAGTCGCTGAGGCTGTGTGCACTGTACGGATAGGGGGCAGAGTCCCTCACGAAGCACGGGAGGGCCGGACCTGTGCAGGCCGGCCCTCCCGACTCCGCCTACCGGAAGGGAACACGCCAGTGCCATCCCGCAACGCTGAAGGGGGACCATGGCGGCCGACCCGCGACCAGCTCGAGGCCGCTCAGGGCAAGGCGATCGACGACGTCATCGCACCCGGCCTCGATGTGCTGTTCAGTGGGATCAACCCCGGCCTCTACTCGGGCGCGGTCGGCCATCACTTCGCCCGTCCAGGCAATCGCTTCTGGAAGGCGCTGCACCTCGCTGGCTTCACCCCCGAGGTGCTCTCCCCGTTTGACGACCGGCGCCTCCTCGACCTCGGCCTGGGGATCACCAACCTGGTCGGAAGGACGACGCGCTCAGCCAACGAGCTCACCACCGAAGAGCTGCGGGAGGGGGCAGGACACCTCGAGCGCACGGTGCGGCGCTGCGGGCCGCGCTTTCTGGCCTTCCTCGGGATGAGCACCTACCGCACTGCGTTCCAGCGGCCGAAGGCGGCGCTCGGCCGTCAGCAGGAAAGCATCGGCGCCACCCCGATCTGGCTGCTGCCCAACCCGAGCGGCGCCCAGGCCCGCTACCAGCTTCCCGACCTCGTGGCGGCCTTCGCCCAACTGCGCGAGGCGTCAAGAACGAGCTCGCGCACTGCCGATACCGGGTCTAAGGGTTATTGACAAATGGGCCACATGCTTCTGCTACATCGAAACTATGGAAACTGCGGACCAGAATGCGTTCCCCCGTCTTCAACGTAATCTCAAGGGCATTGCCGGGCTTAATCCTCTGTCCCCTGAGGAACAGGTTCCCCGGGAATGGAAGCCCTGTCCCTGCGCCGACTTCTCGCAAAACAGCAGATCCTGGGCAAGCGCGCGCAGCGCCCGCTTCTCGACCTTGCCGATGCCAGTTCGCGGCATCGCTTCAAGGAAGAAGACCCGGCGCGGATGCTTGTAGGCGGCGAGGCGGCCCGCGAAGAGGCCCAGGGCCTCCTCCTCGTCGAGCGACGCGCCCGGCGCTCGGACCACGAACGCAACCGGAACTTCCCCGAGCTCGTCGTCGGTCACCCCGATTGCGGCGGCATCGGCAACGCTCGGCGACGAAGCCAGCACGGCCTCGAGGTCGGCCGGGTACACGTTCGACACACCCACGATGATGATGTCCTTGATGCGGCCGATGAGGTGCAGGTAGCCCTCGTCGTCGAGAAAGCCCAGGTCGCCGGTGCGCAACCAACCGTCGGGGATCGCCTCCCGGGTGGCCTCCGGGTTCTGCCAGTAGCCCGTCGTCACGCTCGGGCCTCGGATCACAACCTCGCCGGATCGCCCCGCGGGCACGTCGTGCCCGAACCGATCGATGATGCGCAGCCGCGTGTGCAGGGTCGGCTTTCCGGCCGTGAGGCTCTTCCGCGGCACATCATGGAGTGGCACCAGGGTCGCGGCCGGGCCGGCCTCGGTCATGCCGTAGCCCTGGACGACCGGCACACCCCGCTCGCGCCAGGGATCGATCGCTTCCTCCGTCACGATGGTTCCGCCAACCAGCTGAGCCCGGAGGCTCGCCAGATCGGCTGCTGCCCACTCCTCGACGGCGGTCATGCTCTTCGTCATCGGCGGCGTTGCCATGAACAGGGTGATCTTGTACCGCTGGATGTCGTGCAGGGCCGCCGACGGATCGAAGTGGCGGTGCACGGTGACCGTGGCCCCCGACCGCAGGGCGGGAAGCGTGAGGACGCCGGTGCCCGCGATGTGGAACATCGGCAGCGCCATCAGGATTTCGTCGGCAGCGGTGATTCCAAGCCCGGCGATGGCGTCGAGCGCGTTAGAGGCCACACCGGCGTTGGTGTGCACCGCTCCCTTTGGTGTCCCGGTCGTACCCGAGGTGAAGACGATGAGTATCGGGGCAGCCGGATCGGCCTCTGGGTTTGCTGGAATCGGCGACCTGGTTGCGCGGGCCACCAGGTCGCCCCGACCGACGAAAAACAGCTCGATCGCCTCGGATGAAAGGTGGGCGGCGCAGGCGGCGGCGGTCTCGGCGAGGTGTTCTTCAGCAACCAGGAGGCGGGGACCGCTCAGCCCGAGGAACACCCGAAGCTCGGCGGGCGGCATGCGCGCGTTGAGAGGGACAAAGATGGCGCCGATGCGTGCACAGGCGAAGAACACCTCGAGGAGCTCCGGGCAGTTCGACCCCAGATACGCAACGCGGTCGCCAGGAGTCACTCCCCTGTCCCTGAGTGTGGCAGCGGTTCGGGCGATCGCCTCTTCCAACTGGCGGTAGCCGATCGATCGTCCCTCGAAGCGCAGGGCGGTCTTCTCCGGCGTCCAGCCGGCCCAGTAGGCAATCCAGGTCGAGATGTCCATGCCTTCCGTCCTCCCTTGCGTGCTCCACCTCTTTTCGGACAGGCAGGAGCATGCGCTCGACGGTGGGCAGGCGACATCGGTAGACCTACCAATGTTTTTGGGGGCAAGGGTTCTCAGAGAAGATCGTGCTCAGACGCAAAGAGGGCCGCTCCGGCCCGGGATGCGACTCCGATCTTGACGTAGATGTCCTGGACGTGGTGCTCCGCGGTGCGGGGCGATACCACCAGCCGATCGGCGATCTGGCGGTTGGTCAGCCCGTGCGCGACGAGGCGGAGCACCTCGACCTGGCGCTCGCTCAAGTCAGCGGGCAGCGTGCGCCGGCGCCTGGGCGTGGAGCCTTGAGCGGCAGCGACCACCGATGCCACCGCGTCGGCGTCGAGGCCCGTGTCCCCGGTGAGCTGCGCGCACGCCTCGTCCAGGCTCAAGGCCGCTCGTTGCGGCCGTGGCTGGGTCATGGCGACCAGCGCATCGGCGGCGGCGATCAGGCGAGCCGCCATCGGGATCGCTGGCCCGCTCAGTCCTCGGTGGTAGCCGTTGCCGTCCTGACGTTCGTGGTGCATGCTGGCGAGCGTTGCTTCGCTGGCCAGGGCAGGAGCGCGGCGGAGCACCCGCTCGCTCTGGTAAGCGTGCAGCCGCACCTGCTCGCGATCGATCTCGGTCAGCGGCCCCGGCTTTTCGAGGACCGCATTATTGAGAGCGGCCTTGCCGATGTCCCGGAGTGCTGCGGCCCGGCGGGCCTGGACGACCACCGCCGCCTCCAGGCCGACGCCGGCGGCCGCCGCCCCGACGAGCTCAAAGGCCCGCCTGGCGGCCCCTTGGGTGTAGGGCGTTTTCAGATCGACGGCTTCCCCGAACGCGACGGCGATCTCGTCGACACCGTCCTCGCCGACGATGCTCTTGGGATCCGGCTCCTCGTCGGGGAGCGACTTCAGGACGTCGCCGTCGGCAAGCTCCTTCAGGAGGCCCCGCCCCTCGCGGATGAAGCAGTCGGCGACCTCGGGGTCGAGCATCTTGCCCGCGCGGGCGCGCGCCGTTTCCAGCGCGGCCTCGGGACCCACTAGCAGGTCGAAGATCGACACCGTGAACGCAGCCAGCACGACGCGGGCCGCGAGCGGGATCTCCTCGCCCTTGCGCCGCAAATAGCCGCCTTTGCCGTTGTACCACTCCGCCATGTGGCGAAGAGCAACCTGCACCTCGGAGGAAAGGCCGAGGCGCCGAGCCGTGGCCTCTCCCACCTCGCACGAGGTGCGCGCCACGACCTTGGCCATGCGAGCCGCGGGCATGAGCAACCGGAGACGGGTAAGAAGGCCGGCGCCGTTGCTGAGCTCAGCCAAGAACGTGGTCAGGATGTCGGCGGGCCGCGAGAAGTCCGTACGATCGGCGGCCACGTTCATTGGGATGGTGCGTCCCTCGTCGAGCTCGGCGGTCTCATGAGCATGGGCAATGCACCCGATGTGCTGCAGCAGGGCGGCGTAGAACACCGCCCGTACGGTGTCGTCTCCAGCCTCAAGGCCTCGGGCGAGCCGGCAGCCGATGAAGCACGTGCGGGCGGCGTGGCCGGGCTCCAGCCCCCTGCCGAGATCCCCGATGGCCGAGAGCCCGATAAGCGGATCCGCGATCCTGAGCTGCACAATGGAATTGTGGCAGGGCGCCGTCGTCGGGTCGAGTGCCGGCTGTGTCCGGCAGCCCGTGCGGGCGCTACCATCAGGGCCAATGAGCCAGCTGGTCTTTGACGAGAAGCTCTCGCGGCAACTCGAATCGAATTACGCGCGGCGCGACATCCAGCTGCGTCGTCTCCTGGTTCACAACGCGCTTGGCGCGAAGACCGGGGAGCGCATCCTCGACGTCGGATGTGGGCCGGGCTTCTACGTCGCCGAGTTGATCGAGCGGGTGGGACCGGCCGGCGCCGTCGTCGGGGTCGACCTCAGCGCCAACATGCTCGCCCTGGCCGCGAGGCGCTGCGAGGGCCGGCCCCATGTCGCCTTCTCGAGGGCCCCGGCCACCTCACTCCCGCTGGCGGACGCTTCGTTCGATGCAGCCCTGAGCGTCCAGGTCCTGGAGTTCGTCGAAGACGTCGGCGCCGCGCTCGAGGAGCTGCGCCGGGTCCTGCGACCCGGCGGGCGGCTGGTGGTATGGGACGTCGATTGGGCCACCATGTCCTGGCACTCCGCCGACTCCGACCGCATGGGGCGAGTCCTGCGAGCCTGGGATGCTCACCTGAGCCACCCATCGTTGCCGCGGACACTTGGTGCAGCGCTGCGGTCGGCGGGATTCACGAGCGTTGCCGCCGAGGGCCACGCCTTCACGGCCATCGAGTTCGACCCCGACAGCTACGGCGTGTCGATTCTGCCGGGCATCGCTCAGTACGTCGCCGGCCGCGACGGGATCACCCAAGAAGAGGCCCAGGCATGGGCCGACGAGCAACGTGAGCTCGGCGAGCTCGGACGCTTCTTTTTCGCGTGCCTCCAGTTCTGCTTCACCGCGACCCGGTAGCGACATTGCTCGGCTTCACCAGCGCTGCGGGCGGGACCAGGCACCGCGACAGGCAGCCCTCAAGTCCACTCGACTTCCGGATGTGGCCTACGTAGCTGTCCGGCGGCTGGCGCAGGCCCAGCCCGCCTTCAGGCCATACCGCCGGGCAAGTGGATCCGCGGGGTCGACGGAAAAGACGCTGAGCGCGTCCTCGTAGGAGGCAAGCCCTTGCAGCAGAGCGGGCAGGCTCGCAGGGGTCGAGCGGGCTTTCCGAGGCCCGTCCGCCGGCGACCAGGATCAGCTTCCAGCCGAGGTTCGCGGCGTCGCCGAGCCCGGTGTTCATTCCCTGGCCGACGGCAGGTCTATGGATGTGGTCGGCATCGCCCGCCAGAAGACCCGTCCCTGGCGGCATTGGGGGGCGGAGCGTCGTGACGCCCGGAAGATGCCCAGCCAGGCGGTTGGTCGATGTGCCTTGGGGCAGGACCTCGTTCGCCCACGATGGCTCGCATCTCCTCGAGGGTCAGTGGGGCGTGCTCCTCGGATCGATTCGCCGCAGGGACCCTCGTGGTATTTGAATTGTCGTCACGCCATGAGGGAGGGGCTTCGTGGAGCAGGTTTGGATCAGGTCGGCAGGAGGCCCAGAAGTCCTGGAGGTGCGTGAGGCTCCGGACCTCCATCCCCGGGCGGGGCAGATAAGGATCGCCGTCTCCGCCGCCGGTGTCTGCTTCGCCGACGTGCTGGCTCGAGCCGGGTTGTATCCGGATGCGCCCAAGCCGCCGACGGTCGTGGGCTACGAGGTCGCCGGGCACGTCGACGAGGTGGGCGCTGGGGTCGCCGGCCTCACGGAGGGCGAGCG
Organism: Actinomycetota bacterium; assembly: GCA_035765775.1. NCBI lineage: Bacteria > Bacillati > Actinomycetota > Actinomycetota bacterium. The sequence continues at coordinate 169,317 of DASTWV010000043.1, forward strand.
GGTCATCGCGCTCACGCACTTTGGAGGGTACTCCAGCTCCGTCGTTGTCCCGGCCGACCGCGTTCAGGTCGTGCCGGCGGGGAAGGATCTCAAGAAAGCGGCGGGTCTACCGGTCAATTTCCTCTCCGCGTACCTGATGCTGCAGCGCCTCGGTTCCCTTCGCTCTGGGGAATGGGTCCTCATCCACGCCGCAGCCGGGGGCATTGGGCTGGCGGCCCTTCAACTCGCCAAGAACCGTGGCGCGGTGACGATCGGTACCGCCCGCGAGGAGAAGCACGAACGGCTGCGAGGGATGGGCCTCGACCATGCGATCGACTACCGGACGCAGGACTTCGAGACCCAAGTCAAGGAAATCACGGCCGGCCGCGGCGTCGACGTGGCGCTCGACTCCATCGGCGGTACCACGATGCGCAAGAGCTACCGCTGTCTGGCGCCTTTGGGAAGGCTCTTTTGTTTTGGATTCTCGGCGGGGGCCGCCCGTTCCCGACGGAGAGCGTGGCGAACCATGCCCCCTGCGCTGGCGACGACGCCGCTGTTCCATCCCCTCCAGCTGATGAACGCCAACAAGGGGGTGTTCGGATTCAACCTGGGTCACTTGTGGGATCTCACCGAAGAACTGCGCTCAAGCTTCGGTGAGCTGATTGAGATGTGGGCACTCGGACAGATCGACCCCGTGATCGACTCAATCTTCCCCTTCGAGCGAGCCGGGGAAGCCCACGCTCAACTCGAGGACGGACGTAACTTCGGCAAAGTGCTCCTGGTTCCAACCCCCTTGGCCGCTTCGGACGCAAGCCAGCCAGGCGGTTAGGACGGGGTGGCGCGACCGCCACCACCCGCAGGCGCTTCGGTAGTGTTGCGGCGTGTGGTGATGGAGCGCATGTGGCCAACCAGCTTCGTCGGCCGCCGGGAAGAGCTTGAGAACGCCCGACGGCTCCTACAGGCCGGCCGGGTCCTGACCCTGGTTGGTGCCGGCGGTGCGGGCAAGACTCGGCTGGCAACCGAGCTCGCCGAGGCGATCGCCCCCGAGTTCCGGGACGGGTCGACGTTCGTCAGCCTGGCGTCCATCACCGATCCCGGGCTCGTTCTGCCCACCATCGCTCAGAGCGTGGGTCTGCGGGCCCTCGCCGGGGAGGAGCTGGCTGAAGCTCTGGCCGGGCTCCTGGCAAAGCGGCGCTGCCTGCTGATCCTGGACAACTTCGAGCACCTCTTGCCGGCCGCGCCGGCGGTCGCGATGCTCGTGCAGCGAACAGCCTGGCTCCGGTTCCTCGTCACCAGCCGGGCTCCGCTGCGTATCCAGGGCGAGCGCCTGCTGACGGTGCGCCCGCTGCATGTCCCGCTCGCCGAGGATCTGGCCAGCGTCGCAGGCAGCGAGGCCGCGCAGCTCTTCGTGGCACGCGCCGCGGCGGTGGTTCCCGAGTTCAGCCTTGACGAGGACAACGCAGCGGAGATCGCGCGCATTGTCCGGCGGCTGGATGGGCTGCCCCTGGCGCTCGAGCTGGCCGCGGCGCGGGTTCGGGTGCTGCCGCCGAGCGCAATGCTGACCCGGCTCGAGCGATCGCTTCCGATCCTGGTGGGCGGCCCCCAGGATGCCCCCGAGCGGCAACGCACGCTCAGAGCCACGCTCGAGTGGAGTGAGGCGCTGCTGACAGCCACCGGGAGATCCGTGCTGGCGGCGTGCTCGGTCTTCCGAGGCGGGATCGGGCTGGACGAGCTGGAGAACGTCGCTGCCGCCGCAGGACTCGACGACGTGCTCGCCGGGGCCGCCGAGTTGGTCGACCACAGCCTCCTCTTTCCTTCGGATCCGGGGCGCCGGGCCCGCTTCACCATGCTGGAACCCGTGCGTCAGTTCGCGGCCGAGCGATTGGCGCAGACCGGCTCCGAGGAGAGGGTCGGGGTAGCTCACGCCGATGCCTTCATGGCGCTGGCGATCGAGGCGGAGCCCAAGCTGTTCGGCCCCGCCGTGAAGCCCGCGCTCGATTGGTTCGAGCTCGAGCACGACAACCTTCGTGCCGCCTTCGGCTGGCTCCACGAGCGCGATCCGGCACGTGCACTGGAGCTGGGCGTGGCCTGCTACCCGTTCTGGGCGTTGCGTGGCCACTTCGCCGAGGGCCGCGCTCGGCTTGGGATGGCCCTTCTGGCGGAGGGCCAACCGGGCGCAACCCGCGTTCGCGCCCTCAACGCAGCCGCCGATCTGGCCATCGACCAAGGCGATCTGGCCGGCGTCCCGGGCCTACTGGAGGAGAGCATGGCGCTTGCCCGACCCATCGACGACCGCGCTGGGCTGGCGATGGCCATGATCTGGTCGGGTCACGAGATGACCTGTCGCGGACGCCACGAACAAGCCCTGCCGCTGCTGGCAGAGGCAGGCAAGGCCGTAGCGCAATCCGCGGATCGGATCGCCGAGGCCCGCTGGCGGTTCTTCACCGGCATCGCCCTCTACCGCGCCGGCGGACTGGAGGAGGCGCGCGGGCAGTTCCAAGACACCCTCGAGCTCTGCCGCGGGATCGGCTGGAGGGCATTCGAGGCTCAGGCGCTGACCATGCTGGGCGCGGTTCTCGGCGAGGCCGGCGATCTGGAGGCGGCGCAGGAGGCGTTGGAGGCCGCGCTTGCCGTATCCCTGGAGCTCAGCGATCACTGGCATATCGCAATGCAGCTCTCCCGGTTGGCGACCCTCGCCTCGGCGCGCGGGCGACCCCGGAGCGCGATGCGAGTCGCCGGCGCGGCGGCGGCCTACGCCGCGGCCAGAGGTGCGCGGCTACCGCCGGCCTGGACCTGGCAACAGGACGCGTTGCTGGAGCCCGCCCGGCGGGTCCTGGGTCCGGCGGCACGGCGGCTCGTCGCCGAGGGCCGGCGGCTGTCAGCGAGAGAAGCGCATGCCGTGGCCGTGTCGGACGATCCCGAGGACGGCGCCCCCTCGGGCTGGCACCAGCTCACGCCTCGGGAGCGGGAGGTCGCCGGTTTCGTCGCCCAGGGTCTCACCAACCGTGAGATCGCGGAGCGGCTGTATCTGTCGGTGCGCACGGTGGACGTGCACGTCGAACGTGTGCTGCGCAAGCTCGACCTCAGGAACCGGACGCAGCTGGCGGCGTTGGTGCGCGACGCGAGCTCAGAACCGACCCTCAGGAATGGGAGGCGCTCATTCGTTCCAGACTCCTAGCCAGGTGCGCGTTGACCTGTTCCAGGTCGGCCGTTGGGCTGAACGTGATGAGCTCGGTGCCGGCGTCAGCAATGGGCAGGTGACCGGGCGGCGAGTAGAAGACGTCGTCCGCCTCGAACGTCTCCTCGTGATCTCGGTAGCGCAAGGTCATACGCCCGCGCACCACGATCCCCCAGTGCGGACAAGGACAGCGGTCGTCCGGCAGCCCTGGAAGAGGGGAGCCGCGTCTCCGCCCCTACGAATCGTCTCGAACGCAACGGTCCAGTCGCCCAGCGCTACGGTCCGACAGGCGTACGCGGGAGTGTCGATGGTGATCGGTGCTGTGTCCTTTCGAGCTTTGGCCATGTCGTGCTCCTTTCTCTTACACCATGGATCGGGCCGAGGCGCTGACGCCGGATTCCAGGAAGCGGTCGAGCATCGCGTTCACCTGATCGGGAGCTGAGAGGGTCATCCAGTGGCCGGTGCCGACCACCTGGCCGACCCACGCCTCCGGCTGCAGCGCATGCAGCCGCTGCAGGTCGTGAGGGGTTTCGTGCCGACGGATCACCAGGATCGGACACCGCACCTGGGCCAGGGCCTCCGAGCCGTCGCCCGACATCCCGGCCCGCATCACCTGAGCGGCCAGAACGCGCGGAATCTCCGGGAGCTCGCCCAGCACCTTGGACCTCACCTCCGGCGGGTCGAAGGGGCTCAGCAGGGCTGAGAAGTAATTCTCCAGCGCCGTGCGCCACCCATCGGAATCGAGCGCCGCAGCGAGCATGGTGGCCCCCTCGCGGACGACCGCCGGGAAGAGGAGCACAGGGTCCAACAAGGCGGCTCCGGCGATGCGCCCGGGATAGGCCGCGGCGACCTCCACCGCGAGCCGGCCCCCGAAGCTGTGGCCGCAGACGACCGCCAGTTCGATCCCGGTCGCGTCAAGAACACCCCCGATCGCCGCAGCGCAGTCCGCGAATGCGAAGCCTGCCGGAGCGGGGTCGCTCCCGCCCTGGCCAGGCAGGTCGAGCAGGATCACGCGCCGGGTCGCCGCCAAGTGTTCGAACTGGGGGACCAGATGTGAGCGGTTGCCGAAGGCCTATCCGTGGATGAGCACGAGAGCTGGCTCACCCGTCCCTGCATCGTCATACGACAGGTGCATGGGACTCCTTCGTGGTGTAGTCGTCAATCTCATGACGCTCCGCCTCCGGCTCCGCTGCTCGGCTCGCGGCAAAAGTGTGCCGAAAAAGGCCTTACCGGGTCGTCCGCAAGATTACGTACAGGGCATGCGTAATTCCTCCGGCGGAAGACGAGTGGGGGCTTGCTGCGGGAAGATCGCGCTCGTCAGCGCGCATCAGCAGCGCACTGACCGGGCTAGTCACTGTGCGCTGCTGACAGCGCGTACCGAGACTTCCTGCAGCAGCCCGGCCTGAACGCGGCCTCAGATCGCACTCCTGGGACGACCGACAGCCCCAATTAGGTGAGCATGTGGTTTCGTCGGGGAGCGACGGAGCTTCGAACCCCGGACGTCTTCCGTGCGAGGGAATTCCCTCCCTGCCTCCATCGTGGGAACCGTGAACTGTGACTGATCACTTCTACACTGTACTACCCTACTTTACAGCCATCAGTTGTCATACCCAGATGTTCACCCGCCCCCGAACACTGGTTCGTCAGAGTTCGTTGCAGGCCGTTGGAGCGCGTCAGATCGAGCGACGACCGCACGACGCTCCGCAGTCCGGTGGTTGGCCCCGGCCCAGCCAGATCCGTACCGGCCAAGAGGCGAACTCCTCTTCCCATCGCTTGTTCGACAGGTTCCATGGGGCGCCACGAGATGAACCCCTGATGCTCGCGTGGCCCAAGTCGACACGCCAAGCCAAGACCAATCGCGAGGGCCTCGCCTCCCCGCTCGTTGTGGTGGTCGACCGACGCCACGACCGCCCGCCGGATGCGTTCCGGATGGTCAATGAGCAACTGGTAAGCCGTCAGGCCGCCGAGGCTGAACCCGAACACGTCCGCCCATTCGATGCCGAGGTGGTCGAGCAGACCCACGACGTCGCCGGCCAGATGCTCGAACGTCATGGGCCGCTGGACGTCGGCAGTGCGGCCGTGGCCCTGAAGCTCGACGGCGATGACCCGGCGCTGCTTCGCCAGGGTGGGGAGCGCGGTGCCAAAGCAGAGCTCGATGGTCTGCAGCTCGCCGTGGAGCAGGACGAGCGGAGTGCCCTTTCCGTGCTGCTGACCGTACACCTGGTAGAAGAGGTGGAGCCCGTTGACACCGGCGTAGCGATAGGGGACGTCAGTCTCCGGCTATTGGCTGATGGCGAGGTACGAGACGCCGTCGAGGCCCACCTTGCCTTGCACCAGCTCCCGCCGACGGCCCAGGCGATCAGCTCGACGCAGCCCCGAGGCACCCAGACGGCCCGGTCCGGCGCCTCCCAGCCGCTCCACGTCGAGAAATTGACGACATCGCGCTGCGGCAGCATCCGGCACTTCGATGTTGAGCGCCTTGCCGTTGCGTCCCGCGGCCGGAATGTTGTCCTTGTTGTAGGGGTGCGCCGACACGATGGCGGGCCCCGGCTGGTCGGTAGGGGACGGAACACGTCGACCCGGCAGGGTCACGCCGTCGCACATCTTCGCCGGCACATTGCAGTCCACCTTGTGCCGGTGGGCGGAGGGGCGATCTCCATCAACCGCCGGCGGATTCGGTTGACCCGCCACACCAGCTGTGCCCACGTCCCTCCTGGATGCGGTCACACGGGAAGCGTACGAGGCGCCCATACGGCAGTCAAAAGTCGGCAACTCCTTTCGCCGATCGGAAACGCAGCCACCCGGCTCAGAGCCGATGCATCCAAGTCGTGGAGGGCCTTGTCGCCGAAGGTGAGAGGATTCGGCCGTGAGCCGACCCCGGGAGTTGCCCCGCACGACCATCGCCGTGAACGGCCTCTCCATGGCCCTTGTCGACGCCGGGCAGGGCCCGCCGGTCGTGCTGCTGCACGGCTTTCCCGACTCCGCCGACCTCTGGCGCCACCAGGTGCCGGCCCTCGCCGGGGCGGGGTTCCGGGTCATCGCTCCCGACCTACGCGGCATGGGGGAGACCGACGCCCCTCCGGACACCGCGTCCTATACCAACCAGCACTTCTTCGCCGACTTCGTCGCACTGATCGACCAGCTCGGCCTGAGCCATGTCGACCTCGTCGGCCACGATATCGGGGCGGCGGCCGCCTGAGGGATCGCCGCGCTCATGCCGGATCGGGTACGCCGGCTGGCCGTGCTCTCCGTGGGCCATCCGGCGGATTACTGGATCGAGGGGGTTCCCCAGCGGGCGAGGTCCTGGTACATGTGGTTCGTGCGCCACGAAGGTTTCGCCGACGAGGCCTTCCGCAAAGACGACTGGCGGCTGTTCCGGGAGTGGGCGGCGGGGGCTCCCGATCTGGAGCGCTATCTGGAGGACCTGTCCCGGCCCGGCCGGCTGAAGGCGGCGCTGGACTGGTATCGGGGCCGCCAGAGTCCTGAGTTCCTGGTCGATGGCGCGGTCGGCCTGCCCGGCGTCACCTGCCCGACCTGGCCCTGTGGGGTGCCCACGACCCGTACTGCGGGGAGGCGCAAGTGCGGGCCTCCGCCGACCGGGTCGCCGACGAGTGGCACTACCGGCGCATCGAATCCGCCGGCCACTGGATCCCGCTGGACGCCCCTGGCCGGGTCAACGAGCTGCTGCTCGAGTTCTTCACGGGCGGGCGGCCCTGAGCCGCGCGGCCCAGAGCGCCAACCTCCTCCTGAACCCGGGGGCCGAGACCGGCGAATGCGCCCCAATGGCGAACAGGGCGTCACGATCCCCGGCTGGACCATCACCGAGGGCATGCCCAACATCGTCTGCTACGGTGCTCCGGGCGGGTTCCCGACGCAGAGCACCCCAGGCCCCAGCAACCGGGGCAACACCTTCTTCACCCGCGGCGCACCGGCAACGGCGCACCCAGCAGAGGCGTTCCGAAGTTGCGCTGGAGCCACCGGCTCCGCCCATCCCTAAGGTGGGGATCGCCTGGTCAAGCGCTTGACCTTGGCCACCACCACTTCCGGCAACAAGGATGCGGTTGCTCACGCCGGATCCTCCCCCACGCACATCGGACGCGCCCCTGCCGGAAAAGCCCGGGGAGGAGTCCTGCCCGCCGCCGTTCGTGCCGTCGGTTCCGCCAACCCACACAATGAGGGTCTCCCAGCGGTCACTTGGGTCTTCGAGAGCACCCGGCCACCTGGGCCGCCGGCGGGACCACCGCGCTGCGTGTCAATGGACATGGGGAAATCCGGGTGGGCGGACAACGATCAGGGCCGTGCCCCGTGGAGTGGTGGAATTTGAAGGCCACACGCTGATCCTCAGCGGCGCTTGCTACGACGCCAGCAAATCGTTGTTGGCCTTCTCCACCTCCTTTCGCTCAGCCCCATCCTTGCCGGTTTCGTACAGCTGCGCCATGGAGGCTTGGGACAGGTAGCGGCAATCGCCGACGGCCCACTCGTCGTGGATCTCCAGCAACACTGAACCCGCCAGGCGCAGCACCGCGGCCTCGTTGGGGAAGATGCCGACGACATCGCTGCGGCGCTTGATCTCCTTGTTCACCCGCTCGAGGGGGTTCGTCGACCACAACTTCTTCCAGTGAGCGGCGGGGAAGGCGGCGAAGGCGAGCAGCTCCTCTTTGTGCTCGGCTTCGTGGTGGGACCGCGGCCCGGCCCGTGTCCCTAAGTCCTCTCCGGTTCCGCATGTGGTATAGATGCTCAGCCATTGGCGTCGCCGCGCTTCGCATACGCCTTTAGGATCCGCGCGGTATCTGTGCCGTCGATGAAACAGAGAAGAGTTGGACGATCCTTGGGCGCATAGGCCTGCGCGGTGGCTCGAACCCTTGAGTGCACCGAGGAATCAATCTTGCCATTGAACTGCACGACAAACAGCTCAGCAGGTTCGGCAAATAGCCGGAGATCCTGGTCACCCCTCTTACCAAGATCTCTCGGATACATCGTGTTCCGCCTGGTGCCTGGTCCCTTGAGAAGAAATGCAGCTGTGACACGCCTGCCGCGGTACCTGAGTTGAGTCGAGAAGACATCCGAGCGTTCGCCGCCCCAGTCCTTATGTTCGAAGTTCTCGCCAAGAATCTCCCGGAAACGCTCCTTGACACGGGACTCAGGTACGCTAAGAAGGCCACCGACAAGTTCGCTTGCTACTTCCCGCGCCGGAACGTCGGTCACTCTGCTGAAACTATCGATATCGTCAACATAGATGACTTTAAGGGCTCCCGCATCGGTCTCAGCACGAAGCGCTCTCAACCCCTGTCCCGTAATGCGACAGCACCCATCTTCCGCAACGCAGCCGTACGTCTCCAGGTAAGGCTCGACTAGCCGCTCCGTGACAAGAAGCCGGATAAGCCCGCGAACGCGTGAGAGAGACACGCCCCAAATATCCGTACATCCCGGAATGTCGAGTTGGAGCACTGTAGTCGTGGTGCCCTGCTTCATTTCGAGGCGCCTGAGGGCGGTTAATAGTTCAACGCGCAGCAATTCATCGTCGAGGTCCGTTTCGGAGAAGTTTGGCTCCCACGCCTCGGTCCGCTCCAAGTCATAGGTCCGGCCCAAGTCGTAGCGCTCCGTATCGACAAGTCCGTGGACCCAGCGGAGACCCAGCTCACGAGCCAGCTTCGATGCTGCCTCCCCTGGCTGGACCGCGGGGAGTTCTCGGAGCGCGTAGCTGAAGTGCACACGCATACGCACACTGAAAGCTCCCTGATTGGGCCGATCCGCAGGAGAAGCCTCAAACGAGTGATCCCGATAGGCCCGGGCGGCATCGGCGGACGGCTCATGGTCGATGCGGAAACCGTTGTAAGACTCTCGGATCATCCCGAACATCTCCTGGGACACTGAACCAGGATCGGCCCCTGCGGCCTCGATTTGCGAGCCTTCGGTGATGTCTAGACCTTGGCGCACTTCCCGCTGCCACCTGAGGTCGGACCGTCGACGTTCCACAAGGTACCGCAGGCGCGCGGCAGCCTCCTCCTGGACGCCCGCAGCCGTCTTGAGAACAGCATCCAAGTATCCGGCAAGCATTTGCGTTCGCTCGGCTACCCGTTGTTCACGGATGGCCTGGGGGTCAGCTTCCTCGCTTCGGGGCACCTCCACGAAGCTGGTTACCGCCGAACCCTGTCGCTGGTATAGATTGGAGCTCAGTTCACTCAATCGGTTCCAATCGGCCCTATCTGCCTCCCTGTGGAGGTCGGGAGGCAGGAAGATCTCATCGATCGCCTTGAGGGATACAGCGTCTTGGCCATGATCCGGCCAGTAGTCAAGCCACTCCGCCCTACCGCAGATCTCCCATCGAAGTGAGAAGCGGACCGAGGGGACGAATGTGGTTGGCTTCTCCCCCCGCTGCCGAGGATGAGGTGCACCTTGCCCTGCCATTTCAACCGTGACCGCACCGAGCATCGGGGGCTGCCAGTAGGCCTCCAGAAGCTGTGCGACCACCGCCTCATCCGACCGATCTTTGAAGTTCTCCTCGTCTAGGCGTGCAATCTGGCCGGCGACGGGTGAGAGCAACTCTCCGACTAGCGCTGCCGAAAGCGGCTTTAAACGCCGAACGTCAGTGAAAAGTCCGGTCATCTGCAACGGCCCAAACTCCCAGAGAAACCGCGAGCCTCGGGATCGTTGCGCGCCGTCATGTCTGCTATTGCCGCAGGCCCCGGCCGGGCGTAGCGCTGCAGCGTCTGCAGGGAGCGGTGCCGACTCTGGCCATCAGCATCACCTCCGACACCCCCGCTTCGGCGAGATGGGTCAGGGCCGAGTGGCGCAGCTGGTGCAGCGTGCGGCCGCCGGAGTAGCGATCGAAGAGCTCCTCGGCCTGACGGTAAGACAAGCGCGCCCGGCCGAGGACGGGATCGAGGTCGGTCGCCGCCGGCGCCCGGGCGGGAACCGGCCGGAGCGACGCCAGAAACAGGGGGCCCTCCTTGCGGTCGCGGATGACCCGGGGCAGCAGGCGGGCGGATCCGGAGGCAAAATGCACCCATTCGATGGCGCCGCCCTTAGAGACCACCCGTGCCCTCCGGTTGGGCAGGTCCACGTCGTCGACGTCCAGAGCGAGGATCTCACTGGCCCGGGCGGCGGTGTCGTAGAGCGGCCGCCACAGCGCCTTCTCCCGCACGGGCACGTCGCGGCGGCCCCACAGGGCCTCGAGCTCGGGGAAGTCGATCGCCCGCGTTTCGTCGACGTCGACCCGCCGCCGCTCGATCGGCCCGGTCGGATCCGACACCATCCAGCCCTGGCGCCGACAGTAGCCACAGAAGCTCTTCAAGGTGGCCACGTTGCGGTTCCAGGTCGCTGGCTTGACGTTGGGGTAAGCGGTGGCCAAGAACTGCTTGAGCGTGGCGGCGTCGAGCTCCCCCGCCGGGAACGCCGAGCCGACCGCCATCTCGAGGCGGCCCAGGGTGAGGGCGTACACCCGCCGGCTTGTCCTGGCCAGCGAGCACTCGCCCAGGAAGGCGGCTGCCGCCTCGGCCAGCCCGACCGGCTCGACCGAGAACGAAAGCACCTGTGCGGCCATGGGACCTCCTACTTCGCAGTAAACGTACGGGCTTCATCCTGCGGCCACGTGCCTGGCGGGAGCCGGATTTCGGGGCGACTCCCCAGTGAAACGCAGATTCACGGCTGAGCCAATCTCGCGCAAAACACTTCCTGGCAATGGCTCGGCCCGGATCATGATCCGGGCTCCGGGTGGTGGGTCGCTGGGATGCAAGCGTCCCTCGACGAACGCCTTTGATCGGGCCTACGGATCGCGCTGGGTACGCCTTGGCGAGTCAAGGGTCCCCCGATGGGTCAAAATTGCCCGCGTGAGACTACGGCGCGAGGCAGCCATCCTGAAGGGCAAGGCGCTGTCGTCCCTACGCCGAGCTCTCGCCAGCTTCAACAGTCATGACGACGATGGTCGGGCCGCAGATGTTCTTCTTAAGCTGCAACACTCATTTGAGATGCTTCTCAAGGCTGGGTTAGTGCAGAGGCGTGTAGCGGTTTTTGATGCGCAACTCGACCAGTCGATTGGGTTCGAGAAGTGCGTGAACTTGTCTAGGGAGCACCTGGCGGTTACCGAAGGCGAGGCAGGAACTCTACGCGCAATAGATGCGCTTCGCGATGAAGCCCAGCACTGGTTCAACGAGGTGTCAGAAGGCCTCCTTTACGCCCACACTCGTGCGGCAGTGACCCTATTTGACGATCTCCTCCAACGGTGCTTCGGGGATCGCCTGGTGAACTACCTCCCCCATCGGGTTCTGCCGATCTCCGCCGAGGCGCCGCGTGATATCCAGTTGCTAATCGACGAGGAGTACCATCAGGTTGCCGCACTCCTTCGACCGGGACTCCGGCGAAGGCCAGAGGCGCGAGCTCGGATCCGGACATTGCTAGCGATGGAAGCACATGCTGCTGACAACGTCCGGGTCAGCCGACGCGATGTGGATCGGGTTGAGTCCGGGATTCGCAGTGGGCTGCCCCTCCAACAAGTGTTTCCGCGCCTAGGTGAGGTCGCTACCGACATCGCAGGCGAAGGCATCAATGTCGCTGTGCGATTCGTGCGGAGCGCTTCTGAGCCTGCTGCTCCGGTGCGGTTCATCGGCCCCGATGACCCCACTGAGGCGGCCGCAGTGCGGGAGGTCGACCTCCAGCGTAAGTACCATTGGGCGCCCAGTGAACTCGCTCGCCGTCTCGGCTTAGACACGGGACGCCTCAAGGCCCTCCGATGGAAGCTCGATGTGGAGAATGATCCTGACTGCACCCACACCTTCGTGTTCGGATCGCAGAGCATCAAGCGCTTCTCGGACAATGCGTTCACTCGAATCCGTGACGCCCTCCCTCATGCCGACGTTGATTCAGTTAGACGCGAATATCTTGCCCACTCTCGCCGCATCGACCAGGGTTAATAGGCGGGTCCGCGCGCATCGCCGCAGACTCATCCTGAACGAGCAAGGGCCGCCCGAGGAAGCCTAGCAGTAGTGTGCCCCCGACCCTGGTCCTCCGCCGTGCGTGCAAATGCCACCAAGCCGCCGGCACCAATCCACGCTTCTAGGTGCGACGATCAATGGGATCTTAGGAGGGGAGGTCGGGACGATGCTCGCCGGCAGGACCGCCGTATTTCTGAGTTGCTCGGAAGCTTACAAGTTGTCCGTCGCATGTAAATTCCGGGATACTCTCGACGCGATGGGGATCAAAGGAATCATCGTCACCGAAGAGCCGAACCTAGTCGGGGTCTTCACCCTAGAAGACAAGGTCGACGCCTACCTGGACGCCTCGGACGCCTTCGTTGCGCTTTGTACGCCCGATAACACGCTATCGACTGGCGACGTGGAAACTCGACGGAACATAATCGACGAGATCCAGCGGGCGCGGTCGAGACCCCTGAGGGACAGAGTTGCCGTATTCAAATCTCAAGCCGTCAAACTCCCCAGCAATATTCAGCCTGTCTACGAGAGACTCGACCCCGATGACCTTGCGCCCGCCCTCGAGAAGTTGCGGCTCCAAATTGAGGCATGGGACCTCCGTTCGTCCCACCCGGCCGGCCCAGCTATCCCCCGCCCAATTCACCTGAACGACCCCACGAAAGGGCTGCAGGTGGGAGAGCCGGAGCAAGCCGAGAGGAGAGTTCTTAATCTGTTCCTAGACTCTAGCAAGGATGACCAACGTGCTTATGTGGAGCGCCTTGTGGGCCTCATCACCGACGAACGGTCGAGCCAAACTGATCAATTGATTGCAGGCGCACTCCTCGAAGCCGCCTTAGGGCTGGACCCCGAGCTTATCGGCACGGAACCGATTGAGAAACTTGCGCGTAGCGACGACCCGACGTGCCGAATAGCGGCGGTGGGAGCGCTCTGGACGCTGGCCCTCACGCTGCCTGGGAGGGTTCCTCTTGACTTAGTAGCCATCCTTTGCCGCCCAGCCGTAGAAGATTGGTATGTATGGGCCCCAGCACTGGCAACCCTTCAGGAACTTGCCCTGTCCCGGCCCGAAGCTCTCGCCATTATCGCCGAATTGACTAGCAGCGGAAACGTCGATGACCGCTACGCCGCGACGCGAGCCCTTCTCGATCTGGCGAAGGTCCGTCCAGAGATCATTCCTCCGTCCATTGTTGAGAAGCTTAAGAGGGATCGTGAGGAATCGATCCGCGAGTCCGCACGCGTCCTCGAGGCCGAAGCAGCGAGAGCCAGCGCTCACGCCAGGGATCGCGCCTATCGGCGGTTCTTCATCTGACCCCCATTTGATGAACGGTGAGCTTGCCCCGGTTTCCCGGACACCTACGATGAGGAGGCTATCCCTCCTCGGAAAGGAGCCCGGGTGCCAGCACCTCACCCAGCAGAGTTCCGCCAGCGAGCCATCGAGCTCGGCCGGGAGCGGGCCAAGCCCGTCGCCGAGATCGCCAAGGACTTAGGCCTCTCGAAGTCCTGTCTGCGCAACTGGATGCACCAGGCCGACATCGACGACGGCCACCGGGAGGGACTGAGCACCGACGAGCGCAAGGAGCTCGTCGCGCTGCGCCGGGAGAACCGGGTGCTCAGGATAGAAAGGAGATCCTGGGAAAAGCCGCGGCCTTCGTCGCCAACGAGAGCAACTACAAGACAAAGTGACCTTTGCCTTCATCGAGGTGGAGAAGGCCACCTACCCTGTCGCCACCTGCTGCCGGGTGCTCGGGGTGTCCACCAGCGGTTGCTACGAATGGCGCCACGTCAGACCCACCCGTCGGCGCGTTCGGTGGACGACGCCTCGCTGACCGAGAAGATCATCGTGCACAAGAGAGCTCCCGGGGCACCTACGGAGCGCCGCGGGTGCACGCCGAGCTGGTCCTCGGCGAGGGCCTCCGGGTCGGCCGCAAGCGCATCGCCCGACTGATGGCCGCCGCAGGCATCCAAGGGATCTTCACCCGGCGGCGCAAGGGCTGCACCCGTCGCAACCCCGCTGACGCCCCAGCCGACGACCTGGTGAAGCGCGATTTCAACGCCACCGGGCAGGGCCAGCTGTGGGTGAGCGACGTGACCGAGCACCCGACCCACGAGGGCAAGGTGTACTTGGCCGTTGTGCTGGATGCCTGGAGCCGGCGGGTGGTCGGCTGGTCGATCGCCGACCATATGCGCACCGAGCTGGTCGTCGACGCCCTGCAGATGGCCATCTGGCGGAGGCGCCCGGCGGGCCAGACCATCGTGCACTCGGACCGGGGCAGCCAGTACACCGCCTGGGCGTTCGGCCGCCGGCCGCGGGCCGCCGGGCTGCTCGGCTCGATGGGGGCGGTTGGCGACGCCCTGGACAACGCCATGGCCGAGTCGTTTTTCGGGACCCTGCAGCGCGAGCTGCTCGACCGCCGACAGTGGGCCAGCCGCAAGGAGCTGGCCCAGGCGATCTTCGACTACATCGAGGCCTTCTACAACCCCCGCCGCCACTCCTCGATCGGCAACCTCAGCCCAGTCGAGTTCGAGGCCCTTCACTCCTACAAGCAAGACGCGGCATGATCACCTCAGCCAACCTGTCCGGTGAACTGGGGCAAGTTCATGATGCTTGAGTTTTCAATGGGGGCCGCCCTGCCGTCCAAGGGGCTCGGCTACTCATCCCTTTGTTCGCCAGCCGTTCGCTGGCCGCAATGTTCGCTCGAACCGTTCGGAGTCAGCCCCGTTTGCAGATGGAAGACAAGCCGTAAATTGCGGTGTCTGTAAGCGATTAGCGCATCCTTACACTGTGGAGCGACGCGGATTTGAACCCCGGACCTCTACCGTGCGAGGTAGGCTGGGTCAAACCCATTGACCCTTGGTGACCTGCGGGAACGGTCCAAAGCGAATTGGGCAGGAGCGACGCTCCTGGCCCATCTCGGCCGGTCCCCCGGGGATCCCAGATGGGTTGCGCCCTTTTCTGCGCCCCATGATCCCCCCAGACGGCTGTTTGCCGACGCGCCGCCGAGCCTACAGAGCGCCCATGGGCGGCAGTTCGGCCGTTGGCTGGGATCGCGTCCCGCCAACTCGAAGCGTCTTCGTTGACGCAAAGGTAAGGGGCATGGAATAGGATCGCCAGGCGACGCTTACCGTTGTCGCCACGCAGACGACACCGAGGAGGCACCATGCCGACCATAATCGGACGCCACGATATATCGAAGGGCAAGGACCATTGCCTTGCTTCGCCAAAGCGTGAAGAGTTTTTCGGTCCCTTCGGCGTCACCAACGTCGGGAGTTTCCTCAACCCATATAATCCGACACAAATGCCGATTCTGATGGCGTGGAAGCCCTCATGGCCGCGATGGAGACCGGGGCAGCGGGCGAGGCGATGCAGTACGACGGCGTCGTGCCCGAGACCCTGGTAATCCTCGTCGAAGAGTGATCCGAGATTCACGTAATCCGGCTGCGCGGTTCCTCGGCGCCTAACTGGGCGTACTCGTGTACCGATGGAGGATCGCATAGGTCCTTACTCCAATCATCTGGCTTATGTCTGTGGAGCGGAGGAGATTCGAACTCCCGGCCTCTTCCGTGCGGGAAAGTCTGGCGCAGTTACGAAGGGGCTCCCAGACGGCGAACTGTCTTCCTTGACCTGGGCAACCGCCTAGCCGATGGTCTCAGCGCATGCGGACGTTACCCACTGTTCACGGCCAAAAACGGCCAAATGACAACCAGAGGACGGCCACCGCCCTGCCAGCGAATTCGTCTGCTGACCAGGATGCATGTGCTCAGGGACGAACCGTGGTGAACACGGATGGGCCACGGTGCCGCCAGCGAGAGACGGGTTCTTGGCGGCCTCCGGTCCTTCCTGATCCAGCGCGTCCCGGGAGCCGGCGTCCGGAGCCGATCCGTGGGCACCAGCAAATCGGCCCGGGGCGTGTCGGCCCCGAAGCCCAACCCTAGGGCCGACCCGAGGATCCGCCCCGCCCGAGCTAGCCGAGGTATGATGGCGCCGCTTGCAAAGAATGGAGGGGTTGAGTGCAAGAGTTCGCAGGAGCACACAGCGTAGATTTGGAGTTCCAGTCCGTCCTCGAGGAAGCTCGAAGGCTTTACTCGAACTATCTCGCTCTAGCCCAGGTGGCCGACCTCGGCTATGCCCAGTCACTCCTGGGTGATGATAAGGCGGACTTTCCGGACACGCATAGTCCCTTGACCTTGGAAATTCACTCCTAACGTGCCGACCTGGAATAAACTGCTTAACGAGCTGGCAGACCAGGCTTCAGACACTGCCAAAGCGACCTGGCTGTCGCAGAAGACTCAGCAAGTACTCACTTCTATCGGACAACTAAGGGGTAATCTTAACGCAATTGTATATGCATCCGCATTTTTGCAGAAACCGCAGGCTCCTCCTCCGCTAATCAGTATCACGCACGAAGACCTTGACGGATTGATGGCCGCAGTACATGGCACGGATTCATCGAGAGGGTTGGCGCTGATCCTGCACACCCCTGGCGGTGTGACAATTGCGGCGGAAACCTTGGTTGCTTACCTGCGATCGAAGTTCACCCACATCGAGGTTATCATTCCGGCTCTTGCTATGTCTGCAGGCACGATGATGGCCCTAGCTGCCAATTCGATTTACATGGGTCGGCAGAGTCAACTAGGGCCGATAGACCCACAAATGCCGGTTGGAGGGCGAAGTATCTCCGCCCGCGCTGTGGTTGAGCAGTTCGAGCGCGCGAAACTTGAAATCAGAGGCGATGCGTCCAAGGAGTTACCAGGCGACCTGCTTCTCGCTCATGTGTGGGCACCTATTTTGGCATCGATGGGACCGGCCCTGCTGCAGGAGGCACAAAACGCTCTCGACTACTCGGAGCGAATGGTGGCAGGTTGGCTTGCACAATACATGTTTGCGGGAACTCCCGAAGCCGAGGAGAAAGGCAAAGCCGTGGCGCATTATTTCAACGATGCCACGCAACACAAGAGTCACGGACGACGCATTGATCTGCGGGAGGCGAGGAGCCAAGGGTTGAATGTGCACCCCTTGGAAGACAGCCAGCCACTTCAGGAATCCGTTCTTACTCTTTACCATCTAATGACAATTGCTTTCCAACAGAGCCCAGCGACGAAGGTCGTCCAGAGCAGCAGCGGGGGCGTCTGGCTTAAGAATTGGACTCCCGGCCAAGCATGACCGATCGTTTTCCCACCGGGCTCCGCATCGGCGTCGCCAAACTAAGTTCGGGGTCATCGGGTGTTTGCGCAGTCCAACGTGATCGTCGGGTCAACCCCCTGTCAGCATGTCCCTGGCGGCCCGGTAGCGGCGACCTCCGCGGTGGCCTGCCGGGGGAGGGTTAGCCGTCGGTAGCGCACGTGACTAAGATGCGCTGTCCTCAGGCCCAAGAAGGAGACTTGCCTACCCGTGGCCGAACCTCCCGCAGACCTCTGCTGCGTGTTGCCAGAGCAATACGTGCGCAAAGCCGTCGAAGAATACGGGTGGATTCTGGGTCCAAGGGTGCGACCTGAGCAGTACCAACCCGCAAGTTTGGATCTTCGCCTTGGGCCCTACGCCTATCGCCTGCAGTCAAGCTTCCTTCCCGAGGACGACCGAGTGATGGATCGACTTGCCGGCTCGAACATGGGCCGGATCGACCTCCGTAGCGGTGCAATCCTTGAGAAGCGTCGCCCATACCTCATACCTTTGGTCGAGCAGCTGCGTTTGCCAAAAGGAGTGCGGGCACGCTGCAACCCGCGGAGTTCAACTGGGCGACTCGATATATTCACCAGAACGATTAGTGACAAAAGCCACAGATTCGATGATATAGCCGATGGGTATTCAGGCCAACTCTTCCTTGAGGTGGTGTCTCGCTCCTTCACAATCAGGGTGCGGTCAGGCCTCAGACTGAATCAGGTTCGGCTGATAGCGAGTCCTTCGAGGCTTTCTGATGATGAACTTCTCAAGACCCAAAGTCGGAATCCAATTCTGCACGAGAATGGCGTCCCTTTGCCGGCTGACTCGGTGACAGTTTCTGATGGGTTGTTCTTGAGTGTCGCGCTGGAGGGGGATAGAGCAAAACGGGTAGGCTACGTGGCTAAGAAGAATAGCCGGGAGCTGGATTTGTCGAAAGAATCAGCATATTTGGTGGAGGATTTCTGGGATCCAGTGTATCCGGAAAAAGGAAATCGCCTCATTCTTGAACCCGAAGACTTCTACCTCCTGATTTCGAAGGAGGGAGTTCGTATTCCACCTGAGTTTGCTGCCGAAATGACGGCGTACGACCCTACCAGCGGAGAACTGAGGACCCACTATGCAGGGTTCTTCGACCCGGGGTTTGGGCACGACCCGACTGGCCGACACGGGACAAGGGCCGTCATGGAAGTAAGAGCGCACGACGTGGCGTTCATGATTGAACATGGGCAGAAAGTATGCAAGCTTAGCTTTGAGAAAATGTACGAGCCACCGAACCGCCTCTATGGGCCGGACATCGGGTCGGCCTATCAAGGTCAAATTCGAACGGTGAGCAGGCATTTTCGAGCCACCAGTGTGGAGGTTCGACCACTACCACTAACGGATTTCGAGGCTTCAGCCGACAAAGGCTCTGGCGTTGCGGTGAGCGAGGACCAGTTGAGGATGCTGGCTTCTGATGACGATTCGAAGGGCGCCGATTAGCGTTGGTTTTGATTTACACCTCCTCACGGACGCGCGGTGCCTGGAACGGGGGACTCCTGGGCGTTAGGCCGAGGACGGGCGACCGAACGGTGTTCTATGGGGTCCTCGGCCGGTCGATACGCGGTCACTGATCACGTTAGCGATAGCGCCCGCCGCGGTGGCCTTCTGGCCACCCCAGCGGGCGCCCAGACAATTGCCGACGCCCGGGCCGACAGCGGCTGAGTGTGTCGCCGGCGTGGCCTGCCTCGCTCCCGCCCCGGCGGGCGGGGGCGACGGGGGGGCGGCAGCGTTCTCGAGTGCCTTGGCGATGTGGTCGGGCTTGGACGGCCTGCAGCAGCCCGCTGTCGTCCATGAATTCAATTAGTCCGGAGCCCTGAACGGTTCGCCCTACTTCTGACGCTCGAGTTTCAAATGGGGGCCAGCCCCGGTGTCCAGGGGCCTCCGGCTACTCGCCCCTGGTGTGGCCGTTGACTCCGCGCGCGATATTCGCGCGAACCGCTGGGAGTTAGCCCTGTTTGCAGAGGGGAGACAAGGCCTATTTTGAAGTATAAGTAATCCATTAGCACATCACTACACTGTGGAGCGACGGGGATTCGAACCCCGGACCTCTTCCGTGCGAGGGAAGCGCTCTACCAGCTGAGCTACCGCCCCTAGGGGTTCCTCATTGTAGGCGACCGGCTCGGCCACCCTCCCCGTCCTACCCACAGGACACTCACTCCGCCCGCCGCTCCGCCATCGTTGCAAGGGGCACGCCGGGGGCGGGGCGGGCAGGCGAAAGGGCCCGTGAATCCCGCCCCCTGCAGCCGCTCCGCCAGCTGCCGCTGGGTAGGCCTCAAGCACTGCCACCAGCCTCAGGCAGTGACGTCGGCCCTCGCCCGCCACGCAGTGACTGCCCAGGCCACCGCCATCGTCACCAGGAGGCCCACGAAGCCGAACGCCTGGCTGGGCGTGACGCCGCTCTGGTCGAACCGGCTCCAGAAGTTCGTCGGGAGGAACCCGCCGGTGAACCGGAAGCCCATCCAGGACTGCACCGCCGTCGCCGGGCTCAGCCGAGCCGTGCTGGCGACCCCCCCGACGATCAGGCACACGACGATCACACCCACCACGGTGGCGACCGCCCCCAGGGTGTTGCGGGTGAGGGCGCCGGCCATGACGCCGATCAACGTGAAGGCCGCCAGGACCACGGCCCCCCGGGCCAACTGGCTGGCCGACGACGAGAACCCGGCGAACAGGGGTGAGCCAGCTGCCCCCGGCAGGTGGAAGGCGGCGGCGAGGATCGGCCCCAGGATCGACAGGAGCGCCCACACGACGAGCGTCAGCCCGAGCATGACCAGCCACAGGGCGACCCACTTGGCCGCCAGGACCCGGAGCCGGCGGCCCTCGTGGGTGAGCACGGTCCGGATGGTGCGCCCGCTCCACTCGCCACCGACCGCCGCCCCGGCGAGCAGCGCCACGACGAACACCCCGGGCATCGAGGCCATCATCCCGACCGCCACCTCGCCCACCCGGCCGGGGAGCTCCTGGCGCCGCTCCTCGAGCGCCTGCCGGTTGGCCCCGGCCACCGCCTGGTCCCGCATCGTGACGCAGGCCGGCGCCGACGACCCGTCGCAGGCGGAGTCGATCCGGGGCGAGGCGAGCGACGACGAGGCGTTCGCGGTGGCGCCCCAGAGCAGCAGGCCGAAGAACAACACGGCGGCGATGGCGGTCCCCCACAGCAGGGGCCGGGCGAGCTTGCGCAGCTCAGCGGAGAGCAGCAGCACGCTCGCCCTCCCGGTTGGACAGCTCGAGGAAGCGCTCCTCGAGGCCCGGCTGGACGACCGCCACCGACTCGGCGATCACGCCCGCAGCCACAAGGGCGGCGTTGATCTCCCGGCCGACGCCGTGCTGCACCGTGAGCAGCGCCCCGTCGCACTCGACGCGCCAGAGCTGCAGGGCCGCCCGAGCCGCGGCCACATCGCCCGGCTCGACCACAACCCGGACCCGCCGCCGATCTGCACCGAGCAAAGCCACGGGAGCCTCCTCCACCAGCCGCCCCTGCACCAGGACGGCGACCCGGTCGCACACCTGCTCGACCTCGGCCAGCAGGTGGCTGGACACGAAGACCGTGCCGCCCCCGCCGGCGATCGACCGGAGCAGGCCCCGCACCTCGTGGATGCCGGCCGGGTCCAGACCGTTCGTGGGCTCGTCGAGGAGCAGCAGTGGCGGATCGCCCAGTAGGGCGGCAGCCAGGCCGAGGCGCTGGCGCATGCCCTGCGAGTAGGTCTTGACCTTCCGGTCGGCAACCGCGGCGAGCCCTGCCCGCTCCAGGGCGCGGTCAATGGCGCCGGGCGCCCGCCCCCGTCCCCCCCGCCCCCCGGTCAGCGCGCAGATCTCCAGGTTGGCCCGCCCGGTCTTCCAGGGGTAGAAGGCGGGCTCCTCGATCATCGACCCGACCTCGGCCAACCCGGCGGGCGATGGCACCGGGCGGTCCAGCACCCAGGCCCGGCCCGACGTCGGGCGGACGAGTCCCAGCAGCATGCGGATGGTGGTGGTCTTGCCCGCCCCGTTGGGCCCGAGGAAGCCGTAGACCTGACCCGCCCCGACCTCGAGGTCGAGCCCGTCCACCGCCAGGGTGGAGCCGTATGCCTTGGTGAGCCCGGCGCAACGGATGACCATGCCGACGATGATCCGCCGGCGCCGGGGCGCGCACCATCGGGCATTACCCCTGCCCGACCCTGACCGCCCCCCCGAACCTGCCCGGCGCCCGGGCGGAGCAGGCCCTTAGGCCAGCGCCACCGCCGCCTCGGGGGTGGCAACCCGGAAGGAGAAGCTCTCCTCCAGGTACAGCGCCACCGCCCCGGCGTCGTGCGACGAGTACCCGATCGACAGGTCCTCGCCCGACTCGAAGAGGAAGTCGCCGCCCCGCTGGCTGAGCACGACGGCCCCGGTGACCCCGGGCGACCACACGATCGGCCCGCCGAGGATGGTCCGCAGGTGGTCGAGCAGCAGGACCCCGGCGTGCTCGGCGGTCTCGACGACGGTCAGGTAGGGCTCCGGCCTCAACGCCACGGCGTAGGGCCCGCCGATGCCGGCCTCCTTCAACGTCTCCACCGCTCCGGCGATGACCCGGGGGTACGCCTCGGCGTCTGTGCCCAGCTCGCCCACGGCATGGGGGGTCGCCTGGGTGATGCCCACGATCCCGGCACCCGCCAGCCCGTGGAAGACGGCACCGTTCTCGGCGACGGCCATCAGGCGGGCGGCGTCGTCCAGGGCGTCGAGGTCGATGTCCCGGGCGCCCCGTTCGTAGTCGGCGAGCTCGGCCCGGGAGACGGCGAACGCCGCCCGGAGCTCGACCAGGGGCAGCACCCGGCGCTGGACGGCGGCGACGCCCTCGGGGGACACGCCCTCGAGCGGCACCACCCGGCCGAGGTTGGTGGCCGAGTAGCCCCAGCCGTTCGGGCCGGAGAAGTCCACCAGCGCCCGGGCGGCCAGGGCGGGCGCCAGGCGGGCGGTGGCCTCGCCGTCGATCAGCGCCCAGCCCGCGTCGGTGATCGGGGCCTGGCCCCGCAGGAGATGGCTCACTGGGCACCCCGCTTCCCGCCGATACCCAGCGAGGAGCCCTCGTCGGCCTGCTTGGCCGGGTCGGAGCCGGCCTCCGCGTCCTCGCCGTGCTCGACGATGTCGCCCTCCTGGAACAGCACGCCCCGGGCGATCTCCCGCCATTTGGGCGTGGCCCGCAAGAGGAACTCAAGGTCCATGCTGAAGTGCTTGAACTCCTCCCCCTGGGCGTCGCGCATGATGGCGCGGGCCTGGGGGTTGTCCTCGACGGCGATGCGCTGCTCGTACCAGCCGATGGCCTCCGCCTCCTCGGTGAGCGAGGCGCACATGCGGGCGAAGGTGCGGGTCTGGGCGGGGAGCTCCCCGGGTGGCTCGTGGTACTGGTCGAAGCCCATCGTGTCAGCCTCCTTGTCGGCCCGGGAATACCCCGGGGCAATCGTGGCGAAACGGCCCGAGTGTCAGGGGAGGTCCACTGCCGCCGCCCGGGTCTCGAGGGCCGCCTGGAGCTGGCGCTGGATGACGGTCGTGGTGAGGTCGCCCCGGGTGCGCTCGACGATGGCGCGCATGGCGTCCGATGTCCGCCGGAGCCCGGCGGTCACCGCCTCCGGGTAGTCCATCGACATGAGGAGGTCGTGGATCTCCTCCATGACGCCGAGCAGCTCCTCGGAGCGGTCCAGCTCCCCCCGGCGCAACAGGTCGAGAACGTGGCGGCGCAGCTCGCCGATGGCCTCGCCGAAGCCGTTGAGGTAGGCGGGCGCCTCGAGGCCGAGCTCGGCCGGGCCGGGCAGGGGCAGGCCCCGCACGACGGCCTGGGTCAGGCGGGCTTCGCCGTACTCCTTGGCGGCGTCGTGGAAGAACCCGGCGTAGTGCACGTCGGGATGACCGGCCAGAGCGGTGCGGGCCTCGTCCAGGCAGCGGCGTGCCTCGCTGAGGTTGCGCTCGGTCCCCTCCTCGTCGCCCCGGTGCACGGCCCGGATGGCATTGGCCGACGAGCGCACCGCGCTCCGGCACAGGGGGAGTGCCCGTTCCCGGGCGGCGTTCTTGGCGTCGAGGCTGGCGCGGAGGTCCCGGCCGATGCTGTCGAGGTCCACGTTGGAGAGGCTAGCGGAACCCGGTACCGTCGGCCGGGGGCCGGACGGGCAGCCCTGGCCCCCCGGCAGCGGTCGTCCGGGGCGGGGAGGATGGCGCGATGTCTCCACTGTGGATACATCGCGCCACGTGCCGGCCGCAAAAACCGGCCGGCCGGCCTACAGGCCCTCGGCTTGCGCCCACTCCTCCTGCTCGTCGCGCAGCGACACCCGGCGCGAACCGAACGGCGCCCCGTAGCCCGCGATGTCCGCCGGCAGCTTGGCCGGCGGCCGGGTGGCGACCAGATACATGACGTCCACCAGCAGGATGGCGTCCAGCGCCAGGTTCGCCTTGAGCAGCGCCCCGAGCCCGGGCACGAAGCTGAGCACGAAGGTCCCCGCCGCCATCGCCAGCAGGGCGACGAACACCGTCTTGCGGCGGCGGATCACCGGGTCCTCGCCGGCCCGCGGACCTCGGCCCGAAGAGAGCGCGGGCCGCGGCCGGTAACCACCCCGGCGCCGGGGTGGGGGTGCCGAGAGCACCCAGCGGCCGGCGTTCACCGCCATCGAACGCCTGGCGGCGGCCTTCGAGGGCCGCGCCGGACCCCGGCCGATGGTGTTGTGCTCGAGGGCGGCGAGGTGGCGCCGGAAGGTGTCGGTGGTGGAATGCGGGGTGCGCCGGGAGCGCAGCAGGGAGGGCACGATGACCGCCCCCCACAGCAACGCCAGCAACACGACCAGTACCAACGTCACGCCGCTTCCCCTCCCCACCTGAGGGGCGCCCCCTGGTCACGAGCGCGCCCCTCATCAGCGAGACGGCGACCAGTGCCCGCGGAGTCCGCGCAGCCCCAAGCCACCTACATCCTGTGCCTCGGCCGACCCTAACACCCAACATCTGGTGCTCCCCGGATTTCTGGCACGCGTGTAGTACAGCTGGGGAAGAGGGGAAGTTACACTGTCCAGCGCCGGGCGCCCGGGGACATCCGGCGGCGCCAAGTGTAGCCAGGTCGGCAGGCCCAAGGCAATTCAGGGAAGCCGGGAAGGGGACATCGTGACCGCGTTCGAGCTCTCCTCCGCGCCCGCCCAAGCCGCCCAAACCCCGGTGGTGGTCGTCGGCGCCCACACCGCCCGCCAGCTCACGCCCCAGGCCCAGGAGCTGGATGCCGCCCTCGGGGGAGGCCTGGCGGCCCATCTCGAGGCCACCGGCTTCAAAGGTGAGGTGGGCGACGCCACCACGCTGCCGACGCTCGGCCGGCTGCCGGCCGCCTCTGTGGTCGTCGTGGGCCTCGGACCGGGTGGGCCGGGTGGCTCCGGCGCCGGCGGGCCGGGTGGGCCCACCACCGACGCCCTCCGCCGGGCCGCCGGCACCGCCGCCCGCCGGACGGGCCGGGCGACAGGGGTCACCCTGGCGCTGCCCCAGGTGCCCGGTGGTGCGCAGGCGCAGATCGAGGGGTACCTCCTCGGCTCCTACCGCTTCGACCGCTACAAGTCCTCGGCCGAGCCCCGCAGCGACGCCACCGTGGCCCTCGACGCCACCGAGGCCGACCTGCGGCGGGGCGAGGCCATCGCCGGCGCGGTCAACTGGGCCCGCGGCCTCGTCGCCCAGCCCGCCGGCGACCGCCCCCCGGCCGTGTTCGCCGAGCAGGCCGCCGAGCGGGCGACCGCCGCCGGCCTGCGGGCAGAGGTCCTCGACGAGGCCGAGCTGGCCCGGCGGGGCATGCACGGCATCCTGGGCGTCGGCCAGGGGAGCAGGTTCCCGCCCCGCCTCCTGCTCCTGCACTACGAACCCGAGGGCGCCACTGCCCACCTGGGGGCCATCGGCAAGGGGATCACCTTCGACTCGGGCGGGCTGTCGCTGAAGCCGGCGGAGTCGATGGAGACCATGAAGACCGACTGCTCGGGGGCCGCCGCGGTGGCCGCCGCCCTGTGCGCCCTGCCGGCCCTCGGCCCCCGGATCAAGGTGACCGCCGCGATGCCCATCGCCGAGAACATGCCCGGCGGCTCCGCCATCAAGCCGGGCGACGTGATCCGCCACTACGGCGGCCACACCTCGGAGGTGCTGAACACCGACGCCGAGGGCCGCCTGGTGCTGGCCGACGCCCTCGCCTGGATGGCGGAGCAGAAGCCGGATGCCATGATCGACTTCGCCACCCTGACCGGGGCCATGACCATCGCCCTCGGGCGCAAGGTGGCCGGCTTCTTCGCTACCGAGCCCGCCCTTGCCGCCGAGCTGCAGGCCGCCGCGGAGAACACCGGCGAGCGCATCTGGCAGATGCCGCTGCTGGAGGACCTGCGCCGCCAGGGCGACAGCGAGGTGGCGGACATCAAGAACATCGGCACCCGCTTCGGCGGGGCGATCTTCGCCGCGCTGTTCCTCAAGGAGTTCACCGCCGGGGTGCCCTGGCTGCACGTCGACATCGCCGGGCCGGCGCGCTCCGAAGAGGCCGAGCACCACATCCCCAAGGGGCCGACCGGCATGGGGACCCGCCTGCTGATCGAATGGATCGAGGCCCGGGCCCGCGGGTAAGGCCCACCAACGAAGGAGGAACCGCCATGGAGCTCGATGGGCACCCGACCCACGACCTGGTCACTGAGTTGCAGGCCCGGGGCGCCTCCCTCTACCCGGGGACGGGCCGGGGGCCGAGCGCCCGCTACCTCGACCTCCAGCCGCCGCACGACCCCGACGAGCGCGGCCTGTGGCTCTACCTGCCTCCCGAGGTGTACGACACCGGCTTCGACGAACCGCCGCCCCTGACGTAACCAACGACACGCAACCTAACGCCGACCCGATAGGAGGCCGAGATGACCAAGTGGGAGTACGCGACGGTCCCGATCATCCCGCACGTGGCTGCAGAGATCCTCAACAACTGGGGCGACCAGGGTTGGGAGCTGGTGGCGATCTTCAGCCCGCCCGACGTGGGTGGCGTCGTGGCGTACTTCAAGCGGCCGAAGCAGGACAGCTAAAAAGGCCCGGCATCCAGCGCCGGGCGCATGGCAGGCCGGGAAGGGTGATGCCTTACGAGCGGCCGAGCTCCTCGCCGGACGGTGCTTCCGGCGACCCCGCCGGGGACACCGGGAACAGCTGCCACTCGACGACGTACTCGCCCGCGCGCTGGTCGCGCCCCATCCCAGCCGGTGGCCGGCTGAGCCCGCGCAGGCGCGGTGTAGGGGAGGTCACGGGGTGTTCTACGTGGGTACGGCTCACAGATGCGTCGGTCGGGGGCATCGACCACTTCCTTTCCATGACGTTCCGCCCTGGGACGGGGGATGCCCAGGGTGGGAAAATCACGAGTAGCAGACCGGGAGAATTTTACTACGTATGGCTTCCCTAGAGAAGAGCCGCGAGCCATTTAGTATAACGTCTAGCAAAGAAAGTTTCGCGACTTCGGCGTTTCGCCGCCGTACCAGGCACGGGATCAGGCCTCGGGGCGGGTCCAGGGGCCGCTTTTGCCCCCGGTCTTGGCAATAAGGCCGACCTCTTCGATGGTGATCCCCTTATCGACCGCTTTGCACATATCGTAGATCGTCAGGGATGCGACCGAGGCGGCGACCAGCGCCTCCATCTCCACCCCGGTGCGGTCCCGGGTGCGGACGGTGGCGGTCACCCGCACCCCGCCGTCCTCCAGAGCGAGGTCCACGTCGATCTTCGACAACGCCAACGGATGGCACAGCGGGATGAGATCCGGGGTGCGCTTGGCCGCCATGATGCCGGCGATCTTTGCCACCCCCAGGGCGTCGCCCTTGGTGAGGCCCCCGGCCCGCACCACCGCCACGGTGGCGGGCGACATCCGCACGAAAGCCGCCGCGGTGGCCTCCCGGACGGTGGGCTCCTTGGCCGAGACATCGACCATCACCGCCGCCCCGTCGGGCGTGACGTGCGAGAGTGCGGGCGCTGCGGGGTCCGGGATCGCTGCCCCTCCTGGTGCGGCTACCGACGGCGGACGGCTACGTCAGCTCGGACGGCGGGAACCCGAAGACGGGCTCCGCCAGGTCGGCCCGCTCGGCGGCGAGCTCAAAGTTGGCCTTGAGGAAGCCCTGCTTGTTGCCCACGTCCCAGCGCCGGCCATCGTACCGCTTGGCGTAGAGGCTCCCCCGCCGGGCGAGGACGTCGAGGGCATCGGTGAGCTGGATCTCGCCGATGGCGCCCGGCTCGGTCTTCACCAGGATCTCCATCACCTCGGGCTCCAGCACGTAGCGTCCCACGATCGCCAGGTCCGAAGGGGCCTGGTCCACCGGGGGCTTCTCCACCAGCGAGCGCACCTTCATCGGGTCGGCGGTGACATCCTCGGCGTCGATGACCCCGTAGCGCGAGATGTGCTCGTGGGGCACCTCCATGCCGGCGATCACGCTGGCCTGGCGCTCGTCGAAGACCTCCGCCATCTCGGCCATGAACCGGGTGCCGGGGTCGAAGAGCTCGTCGGGCAGGATGACAGCGAAGGGCTCGTTGCCCACGAAGTTGCGGGCACACGCCACGGCATGGCCCAAGCCCAGGGGGCGGTGCTGGGTGATGTAGTAGATGTCGGCCAGCTCCGTCGGCTTCCGCACCGAGGCCAGCGCCTCCGTCTTGCCTGCCGCCTCCAGGGCGGCCTCCAACTCGGGGGCGGGCGAGAAGTGGTCGGAGATGGCGCCTTGGCCGTGCGACACCACGATGCAGATCCGGTCGATGCCCGCCCGGACCAACTCCTCGACGGCGTACTGGATCACGGGGCGGTCGACGACGGGCAGCAGCACCTTGGGCACCGCCTTGGACACCGGGAGGAAGCGGGTGCCGAAGCCGGCGGCGGGGATCACTGCTTTGCGGATGGGCATGGTGTCTTCATTTCCCGTTGAGCAACAGGCAAACCGGTGTGGGGCATTCCTCAGCCGACCGACGTCGCCCGGTGCTCCTCGGCCTCATAGATGACGGTGCGGTTCTTGCCCCGGGCCTTGGCCTCGTAGAGGGCCACGTCGGCGGCCCGCAGCAGGGCGGTCTGGTCGGTGCCGGCCTTCGGGAACGACGCCAGACCCACCGAGATCGTCACGGGCACCGCCGCTTCCCGGGCGAAGCGGGCCTGGGCCACCCGCTTGCGGATCTTCTCGGCCACCAGGAAGCCGCCGTCGGTGTCGGTCTCGGGGAGGATCAGCACGAACTCCTCACCGCCGTAGCGGGCCAGCACGTCGATGTCGCGGATCTCGGAGCGCACCCGGCGCGCCAGCTCCATGAGCACAGCGTCGCCCACCGGGTGGCCGAAGGTGTCGTTGATGGCCTTGAAGTCGTCGATGTCGCACAGCAGCAGGCAGAACGGCCGCCGGAAGCGGGCCGACCGGTCCATTTCCTGGTCGAAGCGGAGCTGGAAGTACCGGTGGTTCCAGATGCCGGTCATCGAGTCGGTGATCGCCAGGCGCTGGGCCTCCTCGTGCAGCACCACGTTGTCGATGGCCACCCCGGCCTGGTCGGCCAGCGACGACAGGGTGTCGAGGTCGCGTTCAGCGAACGCGACGCCGTCCTCCCGGTCGTAGAGCGCCAGCACGGCGAAGATCCGCCCCTGGGCGAACACCGGCACCCACACGGCGGATTCGAACGGCGGCTCGACCGCCGCCGCCGGGGGGAGCACCGTCCGGCCCTCGTCTTCAAGTGACGCCCGCAGGGGCTCGCCGCTCAGCGCCACCGCCCCGGCGATGCCCTCGCCCGCTCCCAGGCGCAGGTTCTCGGTGGGCACGCCCCGCCCGGCAGCCACGGTCAGCTGGCCGTCGAAGGGCCCCTCGGGGTGGACCACGAACAGCACGCCGGCGCTCGCCCGCAGCGTGTCGATGCTGGTGTCCAGCACCACCTGGAGGATCTTGTCGAGGTCGTGGGTGGAGCGCAGCGTGTCGCCGAAGCGGGTCAGGGAACGGCGCAGCTCCTCCCGGGAATCCTGCAGCTGGGCGACGTGGGCGGCGAGGCGCTCGGTCATCTCGTTGAAGGCATGGGCCAGCTGGCCGACCTCATCGGCGGAGCGCACCTCGATGCGGGTCTCGTAGTTGCCCGCCGAGATGGCGTCGGCACCGGCGGCCAGCTGACGCAGGGGACCGGCTATGGCGTGCGCCACGGCGTAGCCGACCAGCCCGGCGGCCAGGGCGGCCAGAGCGAGCACGATGAGGATGGAGGCGACGTTTTCGCCCGTCTGCGTCGGCGGGGCGATCCCGCCGGTGACCACGACGGCGCCGGTCGAGACCGGAACCCCGCCGGTCAACGGGGCCACCAGGGCGTCCACCGACTTGTGGAGCATCGTGGTCCGCAAGGGGGTGGAGCTGAACCCGGCGCCGCTCTGCAGGGTGACCGGCATCGGCCAGGCCGCAGTCTGCACCGGGACCTGGACCGACGAGCCCACGGCCTGCCCGTTGACCACGAAAGTCACGCCCAGCTTCTGGCCCACGGTGAAGGAGTCGGCGAAGGCGTTGTCGAGATACAGCCCGCCGATCAGCGTGGCGACCACGGTCTGCGACCCCGCCGTGGTGATGGGCACGATGGACTTGGCCACCAGGAGCTGCGTGGGGGTCGGGATGGTGGTGGTGGCCGGGGTCACGAGGTCCGTGACCGTGGGCGCATTGATCCCGGGGAGGTACAGGGGCTGCCCCAGGACGCTCACCGGCGGCTGGTCGGGCCAGGCGAGGATGAGGAAGTTGAGCAGCCCGGTGGCCGGGGAGGTGGCCAGGCGCAGGTCGGCCTGGAGCGCCCCCCGGTCGCCCGCCGCGAGGTCCGCCTGAAACTTGGGATCGGCCCCCACCTGGGTGATGGCCGCGCGGATGGTGGACACCCGCTGGGTATACAGCTGCATCACGGTCGGTTGGGCGGCCGCGACCTGGTTGCGGTTGGCGGCGTTGATGACGTCGATCCCGGTGCGGTACGCGAGGACCCCGACCACAGCCAGCGGCACAACCACAGCTATCGCGATGAAGCTCAAGAGCCTCGACTGAAGCGACAAACCGGTCCCCTTACCCGTCGTCGGCTACCGGCAAGAACGTTGCCCCTTTGGATTCCTCGGAGGTTTGGGCCGCGAACTTTACCGATCGACGCTAATTGGTCCACGCATCGCTGGCCGTGTGGGCCGCTGTCATACTGGTACCGGCCCATCCGGCCAATGCTGTCCACGTCTGGCTGCAGGAGAACCTGGCAGTGCCCACCTACGTATATGAGTGCACCTCGTGCAAGAACCGATCCGAGGCTGTGCAGAAGTTCTCGGACCCCCCGCTGGAGACCTGCGAGCAGTGTGGCGGCGAGCTCCGGCGGGTGATCTTTCCGGCGAGCATCCAGTTCAAAGGCTCCGGCTTCTATTCCACCGACAATCGCCGGCCGGCGGGTGCTGCGAAGGCGAAACCCGGCGACAAAGAAAAGGGCGGCTCGGGGTCGGGCGACGGGGCGAAGGGCGAGTCCTCCTCCGGGAAGTCGGGGAACTCCTCGGGCGGCTCTTCGGGCGGCTCGGGCGGCAAGTCGGGCGGCTCGTCGGCCACCAGGACCGCCGAGAAGTCGGCCTAGCCGGCCTTTCTGTTCCATGGCGGCCACAGCCGAGATCGGGCTGATCGGCGGGTCGGGCTTCTACCGCTTCCTCGACGCCACCCGCGAGGTCACCATCGACACGCCGTACGGACCGCCCTCCGATGCCCTTTCCGTGGGCGAGGTGGCCGGGCGCCCGGTGGCCTTCCTCCCCCGCCACGGGCGCGGCCACACCATCCCCCCGCACCGAATCAACTACCGGGCGAACCTGTGGGCGTTCGCATCGCTGGGGGTGAGCCGGGTGCTGGCCCCGTGCGCGGTGGGCTCCCTGCGGCCCGACCTGGCCCCGGGCACCTTCGTGGTCTGCGACCAGCTGGTGGACCGAACGTGGGGGCGGGCGGACACCTACTTCGACGGCCCCGAGGTCACCCACGTCTCGCTGGCCGACCCGTACTGCCCCGAGTTGCGGGCGCTGGCGGCCTCGTGCCTGGAGCGGCTGGGCCTCCCCCTGGTGGCATCGGGGACCGGGGTGGCGATCCAGGGACCCCGGTTCTCGACCCGGGCGGAGAGCGCCTTCTACACCGCCCAGGGCTGGGACGTCATCGGGATGACCCAGTACCCGGAGGCCGCCCTGGCCCGGGAACAGGAGCTGTGCCTGCTCAACCTCTCCCTGGTGACCGACTACGACGTCGGCCTGGAGGGCATGGCCCCGGTTACCACGGCGGAGGTGGTGGCCATCCTGCGCCAGAACAACGACCGCCTGCGGGGGCTGCTGGCGGAGCTGATCCCCCGCATCCCGGCCACCCGGGGGTGCGCCTGCGGGTCGGCCCTGGCCGATGCCCAGCTCTGAGCCGGGGGCCGATCCGGCGGCCGACTCGGGGCCCAGGCAGGAGGTAGCCGGTCAGGTGGATCGGCTGGGCGAACTGGCCCTGCTCATCGCCGGGCACCTGGCCGACGACGCCGGCTTCGGCGCCACCCGCCTGAACAAGGCCCTGTTCCTCACCGACTTCCTGCACTACAAGCGCTACGGCTCGTCCGTGAGCGGGGCGGTGTACGAGCGCCTGCCCCGGGCCCCGGCGCCCCGGGGCATCGTGGAGGTGCGAGAGCGGCTGGTCACACAGGGCGATGCCCGGCTGCAGGTCGCCGGGTACCTCGGCTACCTGCAGCACCGCTTGGTGGCGGTGCGCCCCCCGGGCGGCGGCACCTTCGGCCGGACCGAACTCGAGGTGGCCGCCCAGGTCTGCGGGGTGCTGCAGGGACACTCCCACCTCAACCCGCTCGGCTGGCAGTTGGCCGCCGAGCGGGAGGAGATCCCCTACCCCTCCGCCTTCCTGGCCTCGGTGGCCCCGGTGCGGGACGACCTGGTGCGCGGGGCGGCGCTGGCTGCTGCCCTCGGGCTGGCCGGGCCGGGCGCCGGTGGCGGGCCGGGCGCCGCGGGCGCTGGTGGCGGGGCTGGCCGGCGGCGGGCGATGGACCCGCTGCACCGGGTACTGCGCGCGGTGCACTACGAGTGCCCGCGGCCGGCGGCCGCGGTGCGGGGCGAGGAGGTGCGGGCCGGAGTGGAGTGGGCACTCGCCCGCTGGCCTGAGGGCGTCCACCGCATCCCCGGCACCCGGCTGCACGAGGTGCGGACCGAGTGGCCCGTCCCCGCCCTGCGGGTGTGGTTCACGCTCGGGGACGAGCCCCGGGCGACGGTGTGGGCCGTGGACGAGGTGGCACCCTACGCCGACGAAGAGGACGGTTCCGACTGACGGCCCTCCTGTGCATGTCAACGGGATTCTGTGTACATCGGAGGCCACATAGGACCCCTGGATGTACACAGAATCCAAAACCCCCCGAGCGCGTCTAGGCTGCACAGCATGCGTGCCGCCTGGTATGAGCGCACCGGACCCGCCGCCCAGGTGCTGGCCGTCGGCGAGATGCCCACACCCGAGCCCGGGCCGGGCGAGGTGCGCATCCGGCTCGCCACCTCGGGCATCAACCCGGGCGACGTCAAGAAGCGCCGGGGCTGGATGGGGGCCACGATGCCCTACCCGCGGGTGATCCCGCACAGCGACGGGGCGGGAGTCATCGAGGCCGCCGGCCCCCACGCCAGCGACGACCGCGTCGGGCAGCGGGTGTGGTGCTACGGCGCCCAGTCCGACCGCCCCTTCGGCACCGCGGCTGAGTACGTCTGCCTCCCTGAGTCCCAGGCCGTCCCCCTGCCGCCCGTCGTGGACGACGCCCAGGGCGCCTGCCTGGGCATCCCGGGCATCACCGCGCATTGGGCGGTGCACGCCGACGGGCCCGTCGCGGGCCAGACGATCGTCGTCGCCGGGGCCGCCGGCTCGGTGGGCCGGGCCGCCGTGGCGTTTGCCCGGCGGGGCGGGGCCACAGTCATCGCCACCGTCACGCACGACCCCGGCGGGGGCGCCCCCCGGGCCCACCACGTCGTCGACCTGGCGAATGAACCCCTGGAGGACGCCGTCCGCAGGATCCTGGGCAGGGCGTCCGTGGACCGGGTGATCGAGGTCGCCTTCGGCGCCAACGCCGCCGCCGACGGGGCGATCCTGCGCCCAGGGGGCATCATCGCCGCCTACGCCACCGACGACCCGGGGGCGCCGTTCCCGTTCTGGCCGCTGTTGTTCAACAACGTCGTCGTGCGCCTGCTGGGCAGCGACGGCTTCCCGCCCGAGGTGAAGGCGGCCGGCGCCCACGAGTGCAGCCGGGCGGCGGCGGACCGCGACCTCGTCTACCCGATCGCCGCCCGGTTCCCGCTGGAGCAGATCGCCCGGGCGCACGAGGCGGTGGAGCATCCCGCTGCCCCGGGCAGGGTCATCATCGACCTGTAAGAACGTCAGAAGCGTAGGATCACGCCGAATCGACAAACCGAGAAACCCATGGTAGACAGAGGGCACCTGGGCCGGTGGGCGGCCCGCAGGGCTCGACTCCGCGGCCAAGGAGAGATGGGTGCAAGTCGTCGATCTTGGTGACCTCTACGTCCTGAACAACGCCTCCAAGTACCTGGCCCGCGCCTTCCTGGACGCCCGGCACAACTACGGGCAGTTCCCGGCCGGGGACCCGCGGGCCTACATCGCCGAGAGTTGGCGCTTCCCGATCGTCGATGCCTGGGCGGACGGGACCAACTTCGTGCCCGACTACGCCTTGAACTCGGTCACCTTCGTCTACCCCGTCTTCCCGAACACCGCCACGCCGAAGGCGGTGTCCGTGATCGGCACCTTCGGCACCCTCTTCGAGCCCATCGACCTCAAGCCGGTGGCGGGCGAGCCCCTCTGGGCGGTGACCATCATCCTGCCCAAGGGCCGGGCCTACACCTACCAGTACCTGGTGGACGGCGTTCCCACGCTGGACCCGGTCAACCCGCAGCGAGTGGAGCTGGACAACGGCAGGATCTGGTCGCGGCTGTTCACCGACCTGTGCAGCATCCCGATCACCTTCGAGGACTGGGAGCTGACCCTGCTGGACCGCCTCACCCAGCGCATCCTGCCGTTCCACACCGACGCCGGCCAGAACTTCCTGCGCCGCTTCGTCGATTCGCTGGCCGGCGCCGACAAGGAAACGCAGTACGCCAAGGCCTTCCGCCTGGACGAGCCGGTCGGGGTCGTGAACTTCCTCGACAAGTTGCTGGCCAAGCAGGAGAACCACCGCCTGGAGGACTACCGGCTCTGCCTGGTGCAGATTGACCGGGTGGTGCGGGCCAACTACCCCTACGCCGAGCCGCAGGACATGCCCGACCAGGTCTTCGACGACCTCTACGGCCAGATGGCCAGCGGCAACGTGGCGGGCTGGGACACCGGCGCCTACGGCAACCCGGCGTTCTTCCTCAAGCTGCTGCGCCGCCACGCCTACGAAGGGGCCTTCACCCACCCCAAGTACGGCGGCAACGCCGGGGCGGCGGGCTGGGAGTACCTGGAGGGGCGCTTCACCGATGCCTCCGGCAACACCCTCTTCAACTGGGAACGGATCATGGAGCCGCCCCTCGGCGCCAGCACGGACTACCGCGGATGAGCGACCAGACCAGCTTCGACGTCGTCATCATCGGCAGCGGCGCCGGCGGCGCCCCCATCGCCAACATCCTGGCGAAGGCGGGCAAGAGCGTGCTGGTGCTGGACAAGGGGCCGCTGCTGCGCCCGCAGTACCAGGACCCCACCGGCCTGTCCGGCTTCAAGCGGGACGAGATGTTCTCCACCGGCCCCGAGAAGATCATCCACGTACCGGGCGTGGTCAACGACGGCGACTCCTACTACGGCAGCCACGTCGAGCCCGATGTCAACGACGAGCCCCATGTCTACCGGGATGCAAATGGCCAGGACCGGGCGACGATCGAGGGCTACACCGCCCAGGTGGTGGGCGGGGGCACGCAGCTGTACGGCGGCGTCTCGCTGCGCTTCACCGCCACCGACATGGCACTCGCCAGTTTCAACGCCGGCCGCACCGACCTGAAACAGGACCCTAACGGTGACGTTGAACGTGAGAGTCGGGACTGGCCGATCACCTACAACGACCTGGAGCCGTACTACTGCAAGGCGGAACAACTCGTGGGCATCAACGGGACCCGGGCCAACCAGCTGAAGCCCGCCAGCGTCGACTACTACCAGACCCCGCTCGACCCCAACCCGATCAGCCAGTTCGCCGCCGCCGGCATGGACGGCCTGGGCATGGCCCGCTACCGCACCCCGCTGGCGGTCATCACCCAGGACCACGCCCCCAGCGGGCGCAAGGCAGGCGACTCCCGCACCGCCTTCGTCAACAGGTACGGGGATCCCCTTGGCTACAAGTCGAACACCTGGGTGTCGCTGCTGACGCCGGTGTCCACCCTGCCGAACTTCGAGCTCCGGCCCAACTGCGTGGTCACCCTGCTGGAGAGCGACGGCGGCTCCAAGGTCACCAAGGTGCACTACCTCAGCCCGGGCGGTACCCCGACCACCGTGACCGGCACCATCGTGGTGGTGGCGTGCTCGGCCATCGAGACCGTCCGCCTGCTCCTGCTGTCCGGCGAGTCGGACGCCAACTTCGGCGGGCGGGTCAACCAGAGCGGCCTGCTGGGCACCTACTTCCTCACCCACTGCTTCGGCGGGGGCCAGGCGGTGGTCCCGGGCCGCTTCGACAAGTCGGTGTCGCTGGACTCGGACTGGGCGACCGACCACTGCGCCAGCGACGACTTCCTCAAGGCCAACGGCATGTGGGCGGGCGGGGCGATCTACAACAACACCTCGGACGAGGCCCTGCCCTTGGCGCTCGGCCGCACCCACGGCGCCCAGGACCTCGACACCATCTGGCAGGGCTTCATCAACGACACGTCGCTGATCGGCGAGAACATGATGGCGTTCCTGGACACCAACGTCGGCAGCCGCCTGTCGCTGGCGTTCATGGCCAACCAGGTGCCCCAGCGGACCAACCGCATCGAGCTGCACCCCACGGTCACCGACAAGTGGGGGCGCAAGGTGGCCCACATCATCAAGGACTGGCACAGCCACGACGTCTACGTGATGAACACCCTGGCGGACCAGTGCGACCAGATCCTGCACAAGGGCATCGGCCCGAGCGGCTCCGACTTCTCCCACGGCGCCATCTGGCAGGCCTCCAACGCCCCGGCCCGCATGGCCAACCACATCATGGGCGGCGCCCGCTTCGGCAAGGACCCCAAGGACTCGGTGCTGGATCCCAGCTGCAAGGCGTGGAACTTCGACAACCTCTACGTCACCGACGGCTCCTTCATGCCGACGTCGGGCGGGGGCAACCCCACGCTCACCATCGAGGCCAACTCCTTCCGGGTGGCCGACATCCTCCTGAAGCAGCTGTAGGGGAGCCGCATGGACTCACGCTTCGACGACATCTTCGAGGACCCCCAGAACAGCGTGTTCAAGGTGGTCTTCTTCCCGGACCGGGTGTACCACGCCTACTCGCTCTCGGCGACCCGGAGCGACCGCTACCGCTACAACGTGCAGGAGGTGCGCAACGCGCTCGACATCTGCGTGATGAAGGGCGAGGTTTTCCTGGACGGCGCCTTCTACTCCAACCTCATCCGGGTCGAGTACCGGGGCGGGCGCCTGATCGAGGGCATCCGCGAGAAGAACCGCTACATGAAAGACGAGGTGATGTGCTGGGTGAAGCTGCTCCCCGACGACGCCTCCAAGGGGGCCGAGGACACCCTGCACCTGCACTACGACCCCCGCATCGGGGCCTACTACGCCGAGGTCTGGCAGACCCTGGAGCCGCCGGCGGGCAACTGGCACGACTTCAAGGTGATGAACCTCATGGGCCACGAGAACGCCATCACCTGCATCCCCGCCTTCCTGCCGGCACTGACCGATCTCAAGTCCCTCACCCGGGTGGACCTCGCCTTCCGGGAGAACGACGTCGAGATCCCCCGCGGCTACCACATCGGCGTGAACGACGCCGTGTGGGACAACGACTACCTGCGCTCCCACGAGGCGCCCACCACCCAGAACCCGAGCGACGCCTCCAACACCATCGCCGACTCCAACTACGAGCTGACCTTCCAGCGGGAGTTCGTCGTGGACGCCAACACGGTGGCCCCGGTGCGCTACCGCAACCCGATGATGGACGCCGGCAACCCCGACGCCGCCGACACCAACATCATCGAGATGCGCTGGCTGTTCCAGCGCGAGCTGGGCGGTTCCCTGGTGTTCTTCCACGAGGTGACCGTGCCGCCGGGCGTCGTCGAGGGCACCCACCAGCACATCGGCACCGAGGAGCTGTACTACATCGTCTCGGGCACCGGCTTCGCCTACGTCGGCGAGGGGATGGCGGCCGGCACCGAGAACCTGCCCACGGTGACCCGCTGGATCTACGGCATGGGGCCGCAGCCGTGCAAGGAGGTGCCCGTGTCGCCGGGCAAGGTGATCTTCACCAAGAGCGGCGGCATCCACGGCATCCGCAACCCGGGCACCGAACCGCTGAAGTTCGTCGCCTTCCTGTACCACACCGCCTGAAATCGGGGACCGCGTGGAGATCCTGCACACCGACGTCGTCATCAACGTCCCGCCCGGGACGACGCCCGCGTACAACGCCCACAACCCGCTGCTCAAGCTGCTGCGGTTGATGGAGCAGGTACAGCTGGCCGCCTCCCGGGAGGTCTACCTGAGTGAGCAGACCCAGTTCCTGTTCCCCATCTCCGACCTCACCCTGTACGGCCCGTCGGGCGGCGACCACGACATCCTGGACCCCACCCAGCAGGACAACAAGACCGACTTCCAGAAGCAGAATGTGGACGACTTCCACACCACCGACACCTTCCTGGTGCGCGGTCTGGCGGCCACCGCGGACTGGAGCGGGCCGTTCCTGCGCCTCTCCTACCGGGGCGGGCCGGACTCGCTGCTCTCGCAGAAGTCGGGCCATGCCCTGGGCGCCAGCATCCGCTGCAGCGTGCAGGTGGGCAGCGCCGCCTTCCAGACCCTGACCCTGCCCTACAACGAGGCCAGCGACCGCTACGAGGTGGAGATCTGGGGGTACCCAGGCAACGACCTGGCCGACCAGCTGGACGCCCGCGGGAAGGCCGCCCTGACCAGCGGCGAGCTGGTGGTGCGCACCGACATCGTTCAGGGGGCGGCGTCGGACTTCAACCGGGACGGGCTGGACGGCCAGTACGTCACCCAGGTGGCGCCCAACCACACGATGCACCCCATCCTGCCGCTCACCGTGGTGGTGGCCTTCTCCGACAGCGGCGGGACGGTGTGGGACAACAACAACGGGGCCAACTACACCTACCAGTTCAACATGATCGTGCGGGGCTGGGACAACTACCTGGGCGTGGGCATCAGCCCCAACCCGCACGGTGGGGTGGGGTTCCTGGAGTACCGCAACCTGCTGTCCAACTACGGGCGCTACGCCGGCAGCCACACGATGGACCGCACCCTGATGCCGTGGAACTTCGACGCCTTCGGCCACAAGGGCCACAACGGCGACGTGGAGCCCTTCCTGGCGGTGGAGTACATGGACCTCCACATCGTCCTGCCCGACTGCGGCATCGGCCTGCACCGCCACCGGGACAACCAGGAGGTCTTCCTGATGATGGACGGCGACGGGTTCATGGTGGTGGGCGACTGGTGCAAGATGGACGCCCGGGAGCGGTGCATGGAGATCCGCACGCTGCGCGCCGGCCACTTCGCCATGCTGAAGGGCGGCAACCTGCATGCCCTCATCAACCCGAGTGACGAGAACCTGTCCCTGTTCATGTTCGGCGGCTACGACTAGGGTCTAGCTTCCTATGGACGTGTATCCCGGCAGGCCCTCGCCGATGGGCGCCACGCTCGACGGGTCGGGTGCCAACTTTGCGGTGTACTCGGCCTCGGCGGCCAAGGGCGAGGTGGTGCTGTGCCTGTTCGCCGACGACGGCACCGAGACCCAGCTGCCGGTGGACCACCGCACCGGCGACGTCTGGCACGCCTACGTCCCCGGGATCGCCGCCGGGCAGCGCTACGGCTACCGGCTGACCGGTCCGTGGTACCCGCAGGGCGGGGTATGGGCAAACGAGCACAAGTTGCTGGTCGATCCCTGGGCGAAGGCGATGGACGGCGCCTACGACGGGGACCAGGCGGTGGTGGCGCACGCCCCCAACGACCGCTTCACCGCCGATACCCGGGAGTCTGCCCCCCACGTGCCGAGGTCGGTGGTCATCGACCCGGCTTTCGACTGGGGTGCCGACAAGCCCCCCGGCTACGCCCTCGGGGACTCGGTCATCTACGAGACCCACGTGCGGGGCTTTTCGAAGCAGCACCCTCAGGTGCCGACTGCCCTGCAAGGCACGTACGCCGGGCTGGCGTCGGCCCCGATGGTCGCCCACCTCACCTCGCTGGGGGTGACCGCGGTCGAGCTGATGCCGGTGCACCAGTTCGCCCCCGAGCCGACGCTGTTGTCGATGGGCCTCACCGAGTACTGGGGCTACATGAGCATCGGCTACTTTGCCCCGCACGGGGCCTACTCGTCCGCCGGGACCCGGGGCCAGCAGGTGACCGAGTTCAAGTCGATGGTGAAGGCCCTGCACGCCGCCGGCCTCGAGGTGATCCTCGACGTGGTCTACAACCACACCGGCGAGGGCAACGCCGACGGGCCGATGCTGGCCTTCCGGGGGCTCGACAACCCGACCTACTACCGGCTGGCACCCGGGGACCGTTCGACCTATGTGGATTACAGCGGCACGGGCAACACCGTGGACGCCGGCCAGCCCGAAGCCCTGCGCCTGATGCTGTCGAGCCTGCGCTACTGGGTCACCGAGATGCACGTGGACGGCTTCCGCTTCGACCTGGCCGCCGTCCTTGCCCGGCAGGAGACCAGCATCGACCGGGCGTCGGCATTCCTCGACCTGGTGTACCAGGACCCGGTGCTGTCGGAGGTCAAGCTGATCGCCGAGCCGTGGGACGCCACCGGCGGCTACTTCCTGGGCCAGTTCCCGGCGATGTGGTCGCAGTGGAACGACCAGTACCGGGGCACCATCCGGGACTGGTGGCGGGCCGCAGCTCCGATCGGCACCCTGGCCTCCCGCCTGGCAGGGTCGGCTGACGTCTTCCCGGCCCCGGACCTCTCGCCCGAGTCGTCGATCAACTACGTCACCTGCCACGACGGCTTCACCCTCGCCGACCTGGTCTCCTACGGCGGCAAGCACAACCAGGCCAACGGGGCCAACAACACCGACGGCACCGACGACAACCGGTCGTGGAACTGCGGGGCCGAGGGACCGACCAGCGACGCTGCGGTGGTGGCGCTTCGGGCCCAGCAGCGGCGCAACTTCCTCGCCACGCTCATGGTGTCCCAGGGGGTGCCGATGCTGTGCGGGGGCGACGAGATCGGCCGCACCCAGCAGGGCAACAACAACGCCTACTGCCAGGACAACGCCCTCACCTGGTACGACTGGGGCGGCTCCCAGGGCCTCGGCCAGGAGCGCTCGGACCTGCTCGCCTTCACCAAGCTGGCCATCGGCCTGCGCCGTGCCCACCCGGTCTTCCGGCGGCGCACGTTCTTCCTGGGCCAGCAGCCGCCCGGCGGGCACGGCGACGACATCGACTGGATCTGGCTGGACGGCACGCCGATGACGCCCGGCCAGTGGAACTCGGGGTCGCTGGCGCTGGGCATGTGGCTGAACGGGGCGGCCCTGGTGGACACCGACGCCCACGGCACGGTGCTGACCGACGACACGTTCCTGGTGCTGTTCAACGCCTCGTGGAACCCGGCGGGCTTCACCCTGCCGCCGGCCGCCCGGGGCAACACCTGGACGCCGGTCCTCGACACGACGCAGGCCACCGGCGCCCCGCCGGCCCCGGCGCCGGTCCTGGCGGCCGGGGCGGGCCTGACGGTGGCACCGCGCAGCATGGTGGTGCTGCGCAAGGCGAGCTGAGGGTACGCGGCTGGGTTTCGTCGTAAATTCTGGGGACTATTTTCGGTGAAAATGACGGCAAACAGTCCCCAGAACTTTTAGGCGCCGCCCCCGCCGCCCTCGCCGCCCTCCAAGACCGACTTCAGGTTCGCCAGGCAGGCCACCTCGGCGTCCATCGTCTTGCGGATCATCCCGCCCATGAGCTTCATCATCCCCTTCGCCTACAGGTCCAGGGCGAAGCGCACCGAGGTCTTGCCGGGTTCTGGCTCCGAGAGGTCGAAGGTGCCCGTCGGCCGGGCAGGGCCCGCCACCACGGCGAAGGCGAGCCTGCTGGGCGCCTCCATGGTGGTGATCCGGTAGTCGCCGGCGATGCGCTTGCCCCGGGGGCCTTTGATCCCCTGGGCATAGGTGGCGCCCACGGCCGGCCCGCCGGCGGGCGGGGTGATGTCCAGGACGCCGGGGCGCCAGCGAGGGTTGTTGGCGCCGTCGGCCAGGAAGCCGAAGACGGTGGCAATGGGAGCGTCGATGGTGACGGTGTTCTCGGCGTGCGGCATGCTCTGTCCTCCCTCTCAGGCGATCCCCGCCTCCGCGGCGCATTGCGCCCGGCGGGCAGCGAGGAACCGCTCCTCGGCAACGTTGTGCACCAGCTGCAGTGCCCGGTCGTAGTCGGCGATGGCCTCCCCCGGGCGCCCGGCCCGGCGCAGGAGGTCGGCCCGGGTGGCCCACAGCAGGTGGTAGTGCCCCAGGCTCCCTGCGTCGACGAGGTCGTCCAGGGCCGGCAGGGCGGCGCGGGGACCCGACGCCATGGCGACGGCGACCGCCCGGTTCAGGGCCACGACGTCCGAGGGCGCGGTCTCGCTCAGGCGGTCGTACAGCGCCACGAGGGCTGCCCAGTCGGTGGCCTCCCAGGAAGGCGCCCGGGCGTGGATGCCGGCAATCGCGCCCTGCAAGGTCAGGGGCCCCCGCTCGGCACCGGCGAGGGCCTCGGCCCGGCGCAGGGCTCCGTCGCCGGCCTGGATCAGTGCCCGGTCCCAGCGGGAGCGGTCCTGGTCGGCGAGGACCACGATGTCGCCTTGGCTGTCGGTGCGGGCGGGGAGGCGGGATGCGGTGTAGGCCATGAGCGCCAGCAGGCCGTGGACCTCAGGCTCCGCCGGGACCAGTTCTGCCAGCAGACGACCCAGACGCAGCGCCTCGTCGCACAGGTCGGGCCGGGTGAGGTCGTCACCCTCGCCCGCGGTATGGCCCTCGTTGAAGATCAGGTACACCACCCGCAGCACGCCGGGGAGGCGCTCGGCCCACTCTCCGGGCGCGGGCACAGCGAAGCCGGCGCCCGACTCCGCCAGCGTGCGCTTCGCCCGCACGATGCGCTGCGCCACGGTCGCCTCGGGCTGCAGGAACCCCCGGGCGATCTGGCGGGTCGAGAGGCCGGCCACCCACCGGAGGGTGAGTGCGGCCTGGGCGTCGGGGCCGAGGAGGGGATGGCAACTGACGAACATGAGCCGGAGGCGGTCGTCCTCGATGGCCGGAGGCTCCTCGAGGTCCCCCTCCGGCAACGGAGGTACCGCATTGAGGCGGGTTCGCTGGCGGGCGGCATCCCGGAGGTAGTTGCGCGCCCGGTTGCGGGCCGCGGTCATCAGCCAGGCCCCGGGCCGATCGGGGACGCCGGTGAAGGGCCACCGGCCGAGGGCACTGACCATGGCGTCCTGGACGATCTCCTCGGCGGCGTGGAGGTCGCCCACCATCCGGGCCACGGCGCCCATCAGCACCGGCCATTCGGTGCGGAAGCACTCCTGCAGGGCGTCGGCGGTCTCGCTCACGGGAAGCTCCCGGCAGCATCGACGGGCAGGACCCGGACATCGGCGAAGCGGGACTCGGGGCAGGATCGGGCGAGCCCCACGGCCGCCTCCATGTCGGGCACCGACACCAGCAGCCAGGCGTGCACCTCGCCCGACGTGGCGCCCGGCAGGCTGATCACCGCAGGCGCGCCCCCGGCCGTGCGCACGGTGAGGACCGGGCCGTCGATGTGCCCGCCCCCCAGGAGGGTGCCCGAGGCCCGCAGCCCCTCCACCCAGGCCGCCAGCCGCCCGGTGCGGCCGCCCAGCTCGCCGGCCGACGCCGAGCGCCCGCCGTCGCCCGCCAGCAGCAGCACCGCCCGCATGCACCTCGCCTCCGCCGTTGGCCGCCCCTACTGCAGCGGCAGGATTTCCCGGATCTCGACGGCGCCGTAGCGGGCAGCCGGGCACCCTTCGGCAATGGCCACCGCCTCCTCCATGGAGGCCGCGTCCACCAGGCAGAACCCGCCGATGACCTCCTTGGTCTCGGCGTAGGGGCCGTCGATCACGCTGGCCGCACCGCCCCGGCGCTTGACCGACCTGGCCTGGCCGCCTGCCTGCAGCGGGGCGCCGCCCCGCAGGTTCCCCTGGGCCACCAGCCCGGCGGTCCAGGCCAGCATGTCGCGCATGACGTCGGCACGGTCGGCGGTCTCGGCGTCCTGGCCGCCCTCCCAGATCAGGTACAGGTAGTCCATGGCGGAACCTCCCGGTTTCGTGGCTCGGGGTCGATTGTCACCCTGTACGACACCGGACTCCAGCCCAGATCGACATCTCCTCGGCGCTCCGGTCCTGGAGGGCAACTGGTCCGCTCGGGGTGGTCATCTCGCCGTTGGGATAGGACGCCGCCGGTTCTCTAGACATGGGCTCTGACCAGCCAACATCTCTACACATGCTCTTCGTTGCGTCCTTGCCCGTTCATATATATTATGGTTGATGAGCGCAGAAGATGACTGTATCTCTAAAGGAGTTGACGACAGGCGTAGACGGCTCGTAGGGCTGTTCACGCTTTTGATCATGCTCGCTCTGGCACTCCCGGCGACCTCCGCGGTGGCCGCAGCGACGAAGCCGGCCCTTCGGGTGCCAACCAGGGGGACCGGGGCAGGAACCCCGGATCCCTTTGCCGTGCTCTGGACTGTCGCGGACCCCCGGGGCGGCGTCATTGCCATGCGGGTGGGCCGAGACCGCAACACGGCGGGCGCCTGGGGCGACGGATGGGAGAACTTCGGGCTGGCACACGTGGCAAAGGGACATCTGGGCTTTGGCAAGGAATGGGCTGATCCGGCTGTGATGAATTACTGGCTAAGGAGAGCCATCACCATGCCCAGCGGCATCTACCCAGACCTGAATGATACACATAATGATCTTTATATTCTTTGTGTGGAACTTAGGATTCTAGGCACCCGTATTCGCATAACAACGACCGTGGTTGTGGATATGCGCCCTTACAAGGACTTCAAGCCGCTAGGCGTCAAGACTGCTTTTCAAAAAGTGGAAGGCTTCTGACCCAGCCCGGGCGAACCTTCCGGGGTACGATTATGGAAATGCTCGATCAGAAGATCAAGGCTCGCCTGTTTCCCGACTACGGGCCGGGCTCCCCCCTGTGGACCCCGGGGCACCGGGTCGAGTGGCATGAGTTGGAGTTGGGTCCCTCGCTGCGGGCGCGGCTCAGGGCTTGGAACGAAGA
Source organism: Actinomycetota bacterium (assembly GCA_035765775.1). Taxonomy (NCBI): domain Bacteria; kingdom Bacillati; phylum Actinomycetota; species Actinomycetota bacterium. The sequence goes on from DASTWV010000043.1 coordinate 213,941, forward strand.
CGCGTTGCATGACACAGGTCGGGACCTCTCCGACGAGGACATCGTTTCTGAGGGCTTCGAACTGGCTAGGCTGCTGAGCGACGAGCTGCAGTGGACGGTCACGTACGAACCGTAGCCAACATGGCTCGCCTGCTGAGCGACGAGCTGCACTGGACTGTGACGTACAGAGCCTAGGCGGCTGAGCGCTTTCTTGTGACGCCTAACTACCGCAGGGGTAGTTGAACGTCACGAGAACGGGTGAGGTGGCCCAGGGCCGGCCATACGGCTGTCCGATTTCTACTAGCCACAGCCCGCTCGGGTCGGGCACCATGGGTGCCATGACGTTCTCCGGCCTCGATTTCGACCAGTGCTACCGGGCCGTGGCCAGCCGCGACGCCCGCTTCGACGGCTGGTTCATCGTCGGGGTCACCACCACCGGCATCTACTGCCGGCCCAGCTGCCCGGCCCCCGTGCGCCCCAAGGCGGCCAACGTGGCGTTCTACAAGACCTCGGCGGCGGCCCAGCTGGCCGGGTTCCGGGCCTGCAAGCGCTGCCGGCCCGACGCGGTACCCGGCTCGCCGGAGTGGGACACCCGAACCGACCTGGCGGGCCGGGCGATCCGCCTGATCGCCGACGGCATGGTGGACCGGGTTGGGGTCGCCGGCCTTGCCACCCACCTGGCGGTGAGCGAGCGGCAGCTGCACCGGACCCTCGTGGAGGCAGTGGGAGCCCCGGCTCTGGCGGTGGCCCGCTCCCACCGGGCGCAGACCGCCCGGGTGCTGATCGAGACCACCGACCTGGCCTTCGCCGAGATCGCCTTCGGGGCCGGGTTCCCGAGCATCCGCCAGTTCAACGACACCATCCGATCGGTATTCGCCGCCACCCCGACCGAGCTGCGGGCCGGGGCCCGCAAGGGTCGGCCGGCGCCGGCGGGACGCCTTGTGCTGCGCCTCCCGCTGCGGCCCCCCTTCGACGGGCAGGCCCTGCTCGCCTGGTTCGCCGCCCGGGCGGTACCCGGCATGGAGTCAGTCGGCCCGGGCGGGTACCGCCGGGTCCTGCAACTACCCGGCGGGCCGGGCACAGTGGCGCTGCGGCCAGCGCCCGACCATGTGTCGGCCGCCTTCCAACTCGGGTCCGTCGCCGACCTCCCTGCCGCCGTCGCCCGGTGCCGGCGCCTGCTGGACCTGGACGCCGACCCGGGCACCTACGGCGAGGCGCTGGCGGCCGACCCCGTCCTGGCGCCGCTGGTGCGGAGGCGCCCGGGGCTGCGAGCCCCCGGGGCGGCGGACGAGGCCGAGATGGCCATCCGGGTGGTGATCGGCCAGCAGATCTCCCTGGGGGCCGCCCGGACCATCGCCGGCCGCCTGGTGGCCGCCTTCGGGAAGCCTCTCGACGGTGCCGATGGCCCGCTCACCCACGCGTTCCCGAGCCCTGCGACGCTGGCCGAGGCCGGGCCGGCAGCCCTCCGGGCGCTCGGCCTGACCGGCACCCGGGCCGCCACGGTCACCGACCTTGCCCGGCGCCTGGCGGACGGCGAGCTGATCCTGGACCCCGGCGCCGACCGGGCCGAAGCCCGCCGGGCGCTGCTGGCCATCCCGGGCGTCGGGCCGTGGACCGCCGAGGTCATCGCGCTGCGTGCCTTGCGGGACCCGGATGCCTTCCCGGCCAGCGATCTCGGGCTACGGCGGGCGGCGGTGCGTGCGGGCATCGACGACCCCGAGCACCGGGCCGAGGGGTGGCGGCCGTGGCGCAGCTATGCGACCCACTATTTGTGGACGGTGCTGGACAAGGCTTTTGACGAGGAAAAGGAGGAGGCAACATGGCGATGACCCAGGTGCAGACCCCGATCGGGCTGCTGACCGTGGTGGCCGGGGCGGCCGGCGTGCAGCAGATCCTGTTCGATGGCCAGCCGCCCCCCACCGGCGCCTCGGACGAGCCCGCCGGTGCCGTCCTGGACGAGGCCGCAGCGCAGCTCCGGCAATATTTCGCAGGCGACCGGACTTCCTTTGACTTCCCCATCGATCTACGCGGTACCGCCTTCCAGCAGAAGGCCTGGCTGGCCCTGGCCACCATCCCGTTCGGCGAGACGATCAGCTACGGGGAACAAGCCCGGCGGGTGGGCCGGCCGACGGCGGCCCGGGCGATCGGGGCCGCCAACGGGCGCAACCCGGTGCCCATCGTCCTCCCCTGCCACCGGGTGATCGGGGCCAGCGGGGCACTGACCGGTTTCGGCGGTGGCCTGGACGTGAAGCAGGCGCTCCTGGAGCACGAGCGCCGGGTGGGGGCGGGATCCTGACGGAGCTCCGGCCCCAAGGCTAGGATCGCGGGCGTGACGCCCCAGAGGCCCGCGAGCTCGTTCGGCCCCCCGCCTCCCCCCGAACCCCCGGAGGAGCCGTCCCCCGCGGCCCAGGCGGCGCCGGCTGGGCCAGTGCAGCCGGCCCGGGTCAGTTCGTTCGGCACCCCCGCTCCGGCACCGACGGAGACTGCGCCCGCCGAGGCTGCCGCCCCATGGACGCCGGCCGGGGACGGCATGGCCCCCCCGGGGAGCAGCGGGGTGAGCGTGGACGTGTCCACCCCGGCGCCCCCTCCCCCGGCACCGGAGCCGAAACCCAGGAAAGCCAAGTGGTCCCTCTTCGGGCGGCGCCACAAGGCAGAGGCCCCGACCCCCGGCCCAGTTGCAGCGCCCGCCGCTCCCCCGGCGCTGACTCCGCCGCCAGTCACCCCGCCACCGCCACTTCTGCACGCCCCGGAGCCCGGATCCCTCGCCGAGCCGGAACCGGAACCCGAACGCCTCCCCGCTCCCCCGCCGGTCGCCGCTGAGACGACCCCGGCTCCGCCCCCGGTCGGTGGCGGCGATCGACCGCCGCGCCGGCGCTTCGCTTCGAGTCTGGGCACCGCCGCAGCACCGGTATCCGAACCTGTGCCCGAACCTGTGCCCGAACCTGTGCCCGTGCCAGTGCCTGAACCGGCCCCGCCCCGGCCAGAGCCCGACCCTGTCCCCCCGGCCCCCGAGCCCCTGCCGTGGACCCCGGAGAGCCCGCTCGGCCCCGCCCCGAGCGCAGCCGCCCTGCCGAGCGCTGAGGCGTGGCCCGATGAAGCGTGGGCAGCCCGGCCCCCAGCCCTTCCGGATCCCGCTCTGGCCCCGCCGGATCCCGCTCTGGCCCCGCCGGATCTCGCTCTGGCCCCGCCCGAGCCCGCCGCGCCAACTGGCGAACCGCCACCCCTGGAACCGGTCGCGGCCCCGGAACCGCCCGAGCCCTGGGTGGAACCCCTGCCCAGCCGCCGGCGGCGCCCTGAGGCCCCGGCCAGCAGCCTCGGGACCCTGGCGGGGCCGCTCCAGCCCGCCGTCGAGGCCGGCCCCCAGTTCGGGGCTCCCACCCCGCTCCCGCCCTCCGCCGCCGAACCCGGGGTCGATCAGGCCGGGCAGCAAGCCGCCGAGCCGGCGCCACCGCAGTTCCAGATCGACCCGGCGATGGCCGCCCAGATCATTGACGCAGTAAAGATCTACGGCAGCGGCGACACCGCGGTGCGCGCCTTGGGCGGCATCTCGCTCAGCTTCGCCCGCGGCCGCTTCACCGCCATCATGGGGCCCTCGGGGTCGGGCAAGTCCACGCTGATGCACTGCCTGGCCGGCCTGGACCGCCTGAGTAGCGGGACGGTGCTCATCGGGGGCGTGCAGCTTGACCGGCTGACCGACAAGGCCCTCACCCAGCTCCGCCGGGACCGGGTCGGCTTCGTCTTCCAGACCTACAACCTGGTGCCGACGCTGACGGCCATCGAGAACATCACCCTGCCCCTCGACCTCGCCCGGGCCAAGCGGGACAAGGCGTGGATCGACTCGGTGATCGACACCCTGCGGATCCGGGACCGGCTCGGCCACAAGCCCGACGAGCTCTCAGGCGGCCAGCAGCAGCGGGTGGCGGTGGCCCGGGCGCTGGTGACCCGGCCGGAGATCATCTTCGCCGACGAGCCCACCGGCAACCTGGACACCCGGGCGGGCGCTGAGGTCCTCAGCATCCTCAAGGCCAGCGTGCAGGACCTCGGCCAGACCGTGGTCATGGTGACCCACGACCCGGTGGCCGCCGGCTACGCCGACCGGGCCATATTCCTGGTGGACGGCCTCGCTGTGAGCGAGATGTTCGAGCCCACAGCCGAGCGGGTGCTGGACCAGATGAAGACGCTCGGGGGCTGACCCGGGGTGCTGAAGGCCACCATCAAGGCGCTCCTCGCGCACAAGCTGCGCCTGGCCCTGACCGCGCTGGCCGTGGTCCTCGGCGTGGCCTTCATGGCCGGGACGCTGGTGCTGACCGGGAGCATCAAAAAGAGCCTCACGTCGATCTTCAGCCAGAGCCAGGCGGGCAAGGCGGTGATCGTCCGGGGCATCTCGTCCTTCGGCAACCAGAACAACCAGGGTCAGGGCTTTGGCGGCAACACCCGGCCACTGGTCCCCGAGTCGCTCCTCACCCTCGTCCAGTCGGTCCCCGGGGTGGAGGTGGCCGACGGCGCCGTGCAGGGCACGGTCACCGTGGTGGGCAAGGACGGCAAGTCCGTGGCGGGCCACTTCCCCACCCTCGGCTTCGCCTGGGAGCCCGACCATGTCCTCTCCCTGCTCAGCCTGCGCACGGGCCGGCCACCGCAGCGCGCCGGTGAGGTGGTCATCGACCAGAAGACGGCCACGGCGAAGCATCTGACCAGGGGGTCCCGGGTGACGGTGACGGGGAACCTCGGCCCGCAGTCCTACACCGTCGTCGGCGTCATGGGCTTCGGTACGCAGGACACCGTGGCCGGGGCCACCATCGTGGCCTTCGACACCGCCACGGCGCAGAGGATCATCGGCCAGCCTGGCTTCTTCACCGAGATCGACGTGGCGTCCACGCCGGGGAACACCGTCGAGCAGCTGGTCAGCGCCATCGGGAGGAAGCTGCCGCCCCATTTCGAGGCGGTCAGCGCGGCGGCAGTGGCGAAGCAGAACGCCGACGCGGTGAACTCATTCGTCAGCATCTTCAACGACTTCCTCCTGGCCTTCGCCTTCATCTCGCTGTTCGTCGGGGCATTCCTGATCTTCAACACCTTCACCATCCTGGTGGGCCAGCGCACCCGGGAGCTGGCCCTGCTGCGGGCAGTGGGGGCAGGCCGGGGCCAGGTGGTGGCATCGGTCCTGGGGGAGGCCATCCTCACCGGCCTGTTCGGCTCGGCGGTCGGCCTGGGGGTGGGCATCGTGCTGGCCTATGTCTTCTACCACCTGGTGAAGTCGTTCCTCAGCCTCAGCGCCACCAGCCTGCAGATCACGCCCTGGATCGTGGTGCTGTCCCTGGTGGTCGGGACGGTCATCACATCGGTCTCCGCGCTGATCCCCGCCCTGCGCGCCGCCCGGGTCCCCCCGGTGGCGGCCATGCGCGATGACGTCACGGTGGTCGAAGCCCCCCTGCGGCGGCGGGCGACCATCGGCGGGGTGGTGCTGGCCGTGGGTCTCGGCCTGCTGGCAGCGGGGCTGTTCGGGACCAAGACCATCCAGGTCGCCGGGGCGGGAGCCGCGGTCACCTTCATCGGCGTTGCCATGCTGGTGCCCCTGTTCGCCGGACCGCTGGCCCGGTTCCTGGGGCTACCGCTGCCTCTGCTGCAGGGAGTCAAGGGCCGGATCGGCAAGGAGAACGCCGCCCGCAACCCTCGGCGGACCGCGGCCACCGCCTCGGCGCTGATGATCGGCGTCGCGGTCGTGACCGCCATCGCCACCCTGGTGACATCCGCCGTCGCCTCGTTCACCGGCATCTTCGACAAGAGTTTCCAGGCGAGCTACGTCATCTCGTCGACCAACGAAGACTTCGCCGATCTGCCGGTGCAGGTCGCCCTGCACCAACTGCCCGGCATCGCCGCCGCCAGCGGGTTCCAGAGCCTGGAGTTCCATCTGAAGGGGGCAGACGAAGCCGTCGGTGGCCTGGACGCCGTGCAGGGCCCCAAGGTCTTCAATGTCCAGATGGTGTCGGGCTCGGTCAAGGCCCTGGCCGAGGGCAAGCTTCTGGTCGACCAGACCACGGCCACCAACGACCACGTTCACCTCGGCGACACCCTGGTGATGACCTTTGCCACCACCGGAGCGAAGTCGGCGATCGTGGGCGGGATCTACCGGGACAACTTCCTGCTGGGCCACTACGTGCTGGAATCCTCGCTGCTGGCCGCCAACACCAACACGCTGCGCGACGTCGTGCTCCTGGTGAAGGCATCGTCGCCCTCCCCCGCCTTCCAGAGCCGAATCAAAAAAGCCCTGGCGGGCTTCCCGAACCTCAAGATCCAAACGGGCGCCGAGTTCAACGCCGACCAGGAGAAGCAGGTGAAGGGCAGCCTCAACTTCGTCTACGCCCTGCTGTTCCTCTCGATCATCATTGCCCTGTTCGGCATCCTCAACACCCTGGCGCTGTCGGTCTTCGAGCGGACCCGGGAGATCGGGCTCATGCGGGCGGTGGGCATGTTCCGTCCCCAGGTGCGGGGCATGATCCGGGGCGAGGCGGTGATCATCACCCTCATCGGGGCGGTCCTGGGCATCGTCGTGGGCGTTGGGATCGGCGTGGCCATCGTGGAGACCGTCGCGGGCCAGAGCGGGTCGCCGATCACGCAGGTGGCCTTCCCGATCTCCACCCTCATCACAGTGATCATCGGGGCGATCCTGGGCGGCATCCTCGCCGCCATCCTCCCGGCGATCCGGGCCTCCCGCCTCGACGTGCTGAGGGCGATCACCACGGTGTGACCCGGTCCTGGCTCGCTCAGCTCAACGTGGCACGGCTGAAGGGGCCGTTGGACTCACCGCAGTTGGCCGGGTTCATGGAGCTGTTGGACGGGATCAACGCCCTGGCCGACGCCGCGCCCGGCTTTGTCTGGCGCCACACCGACGGCACCCGGCACACCGTCGGGCTGCTGGGGGATCCCCACCTGCTGGTCAACCTGTCGGTCTGGGAGTCGATTGCCGCCCTGCGCGACTTCACCTACGGCAGCGAGGCGGCCAGCGCCCATGCCCGGGCTCTCGGGCGGCGCCGGGAGTGGTTCGACCGCATGCGGGAGGCGCACCAGGTGCTCTGGTGGATCCCGGCGGGGACGCTGCCCACCCTGGAGGAAGCCGGGGAGCGCCTGCGTCACCTGCAGACCCACCGGTCCAGCCCGTACGCCTTCACCTTCCGCAGCCCGAGGCCGCCGCCGTGAGGGCCGGCGAGCTGGCTCCGCCCCCTCCGGTGGGGACGCCCTCCGGGTGGGTGCTGCGCATCGGGCAGCGGGCGATCCCGGTGGTCGGGCCGTCGTGGCGCGACCCCCGGCTGCATGTCGCCGCGGTCATCGTCAGCCTGCAGGTGCTGGGCCAGGCTGTGCTGGGCTTCCAGCTCTCCATCGCCCAGATCCTGGTGACCATCCTGACGTGCGCCGCGCTCGAGGTGGGCATCACGCTGGTGCGGCGACAGGTGCTCCTGTGGCCCGCCTCGGCCCTCCTCACCGGCAACGGCGTGGCCCTCCTGCTGCGGGCCACCGGGACCGGGCACGGGCAGTGGTGGAGCCTGCAGGGGGCGGGGTACTTCGCCCTGGCAGGCACCCTGTCGCTCGGGTCGAAATATGTGCTCCGCGGCCGGGGCGGCCACATTTTCAACCCGTCCAACTTCGGGCTGGTCTGCGTGTTCCTGCTGTTCGGCACCCGGGTGGTGAACCCCCAGGACCTGTGGTGGGGGCCGATGTCGCCCGGCCTGGCGCTCACGATGGTGGTCATCGTCGCCGGGGGGCTGACCCTCGTGGCCCGGGTGCGGATGGTGGGCACCGCCGTGGCGTTCTGGGTGGTCTTCGCGGTGCTGACCGGCGTCACGGCGGCCACCGGCCACTGCATGACGGCCCGGTGGCACCTCGGCCCGGTGTGCGGCGGCTCGTACTGGTGGTCGCTGGCGCTGTCGCCCGAGATCCTCGTCTTCCTGTTCTTCATGATCACCGACCCCAAGACCGCCCCCGAGGGCCGGGCGAGCCGGGTGGCCTTCGGGGCGCTGGTCGGGCTGCTGGCGGCGCTGGCGGTCGCCCCGGCGGGCACCGAGTTCTGGACCAAGCTCGGCGTCCTGGGGGCGCTGGCGGTGGCGTGCGCCGGGCGCCCGTTCATCGATGCTGCGGTGTCCCGGTTCGGCCGGGCGTGGGGGCGGCGCCTGGCGCCCTTGGCGACCGGCGGGGTGGTGCTGGCGGTTGCCGGCCTGGTGGTGGCCGGGCTCCCGGCGCGGCCCACCGCCGCCGCGGTGCCGGCCCAGGCGATGGCGCCCCGGCACATCACCGTCTCGCCGCCGGCCCTCCCGCCCTCGGTGGGCATCGACCCGTCGGTGGGCAAGGTGGTCGGGGGCGTGCCGCCGGCGCTGGCGCAGCAGCTGGCGTCGGCACTCGCCGGCGACCTCGCCCTGGAAGCCCAGGCCCTGCAGAACCGGGACAGGGCGGTGGCGGCAGAGGCGGGCACGGGCGACTGGCTTGCGGCGCTGGACCGCACCATCGCCCAGGGCGGGCTGATCGAGGTCCCGACCTACCACCTCACGAAACTGACGGTCGTGGCGGTACCCAATCCCCTGCGGCCCCAGGACCCGCCCCGGCTCGGCGTGGTGGTCACGGGATCGGTGCAGTGGACCGCCGAGGGGACGGCCATAGTGGGCCAGGTGGTACGGGCGCCGTCCCCCGGGCTGCACGAGACCTTTGTGATGGCACCATCGCCCGGCGCTCCAGCCCTGATCTCGGCGGTCATCGGCTGACGGGGCCCCGCCTTCAGGTGCCCAGGGCCTCCAGGAGTGCCCGCAGGAGCTCGACGGCGTCCACCGTGGTGCCGTAGTCGGCCGCCAGGAAGAACGGGGCCTCCGCGTCGGTGGTGCAGGCCACGATGAGCTCCGAGGCCCGGACGCCCTCCAGGTGCTCGGGCGCCCCCGAGATGCCGAAGGCGAGGTAGGCCCGGGGCCGGACCTTGACCCCCGACTTGCCGACGTGGCGGGTGCGGGGCAGCCAGCCGAGGTCGCACACCTGCGAGGTGCCGGCGAGCGCCGCGCCGAGGGCGGTGGCCACGTCGGTGGCCAAAGGGACGTTGTCGGCCGACTGCAGCCCGCGGCCGACCGAGACCAGCAGCGGCGCCTTGGTGATGTCGACGTCCTCCGACTCGCCTGGGGGGACCTCGAGCGCCTCGGTGCGGAGGCTCCCGAGCGCCGCCGGGAGGGGGAGGTCCTCGACGCTGGCTGCGGTCCCGGCGGCGGACCCCGCCGGCGGCATGGGGAACGAGCCCGGGACGACGGCGCAGATCCCCCGGCCCCCCGCCAGGACAACCTCGGCCGCCAGGCGACCGCCGAAGAGCTGGCTCACCGCCACGAGATCGTCGCCCTCGGGGTGCAGGTCGACCACCGAGACCACCAGCGGCCTGCCTGAGCGCACCGCCAGCACCCCGCCCAGGTCCATCCCGGCGGTGGTGTTGGCCAGCAGGACCAGGTCCGGCTCCCGGGCGGTGGCCGCCGCCTCCAGGACCGCCAGCCAGGCCTCCGGGTTGTAGCGCTCCAGGCCGGGCCCATCGGCGGTCAGGACGAGGTCGGCGGGCAGGGCTGCCGGATCCGGCCCGGGGCCGATGGCCAGGGCGGTCACCGTGCCGCCCCCGGCCAGCTCCCGGGCGCGGCCGAGCAACTCGAAGCAGGCGTCCGGGAAGGTCTCCCCGGCGGCCTCGGCCAGAACCAGGACCGGGCGGCTCATGCGAGCAGCCCCCGGGCGCGCAGGAGCCCGACGAGGGCGGCGGCCACCTCGGCCGCGTCCCCCTCCAGCATCTCCGCCCGCCGGGCCGCCGGGGGTGGCGCCAGGTGGCGGGGCACGGCGCCGCTCAGGGCGCCTGGGGTCGCGGCCACCCGCTGGACCCCGCCCCCCATGGAGGCGAGGCGGATGCGCATCTCGGAGACGTAGCGGGGATCCCGCAGCGACGACTGGATGCCGAGCACGGCGGGCGGGGTCAGGGCGAGGCGGGCCAGCCGGCCGCCGCTGTGTTCCTGGGTGACGATCAAGCGGGTGCCGTCGGCCTCGACTTCCACGATCACCGAGGCGTGCGGGTGGCCCAGGAGACCGGCAAGGAGCACGGGGAGCTGGCCGTCGAGGTCGTCGGGCGCCTGGACCCCGGACAGGACCAGGTCGTAGGCCTGGGTGCGGATCCAGGCGGCGAGCGCCTCGGCCCGGGAGCGCCCGCTCACCCAGCCCGGACTGAGCCCGGTCAGCAGAACGGCGCCGGTGGCACCCAGGGCGAGGGCCCGGTAGAGCGCCTCGTCCGCACCCGGCGCATCCAGGGCGACGGCGATGACGGTGCCGCCGAGGTCCTCCCGCAGCAGGAGGGCCTCCTCGAGGGCGAACTCGTCGAAGGGGTTGGTCACCCACTGGAGGCGATCGCGGTCGAGGTCGCGGCCCTCGGGTGCCACGGGCAGGCCGGCCCGGGCATCCGGCACCTGCTGCAGCACGACGATGCTGTCCACGGACCCCCCTGACACTGCGGCCCTGAACCTACCGCGCCCAATTTCAGATTCCAACTTTCTTCGCGGGGCCGTGGGAATCAGCGCCTTTCTGGCACAGCCCCTCGGTATGGTCGTGCCATGGACATCGCCAAGGCCCGGTTCCTCTTCGGGTCGGACTTCGATCCCGACGACGGGCTGGACCCGGACGTCCCGGGTGACCGGGAGAAGCTCTTAGCCGAGTCGCCTGCGGAGTGGGACGAGGAGACGCAGCCGTGGCTCGCGGTCATCGCCACCCAGGTTGACGCCGAGGATCCGCCAGAGGTGTGGGCCACCGCCCAGCGCCTGCTGGCGGCGGGCATGGAGCCGGAGGACGTTCTGGATGAGCTCTGCGGTGCGCTGGAGCTCGCCACCGAGGCCGCCGCCGTGGAGGAGCGGGACCTCGACGTCGGCGCCTATGTGGCGTCCCTCGCCTCCCTGCCGGTACCCGAAGTGCTGCAACTCGTCGCCGCAGTGCGAGCGACCCTGATGCAGACCAGGTACGGCATGGCCGAGGCGAGCTGCGTCAACCAGGCTCTGCTCCGCCTGGGACGGGGGAGCGACGACACCCTGACCAGACACGCACTGGCCGGCGTCATCAACGACCTGGTGGCCGGGGGCCAGCTCGAGAGCCTCGCAGGGGACCGAATTCTGTTGGCCCGGGAAGCCATCAAGGGCTCGGTACTGACCCACCGCCTCACCGCCGCGGAGCTGGCCGGCGATGTGCTCGCCGTCAGTGACCTTGCCGGCCTGGAGTTGGTGGATGAGGGCTACTCCTTCGTGGAGGTGGACGGCGCCGAGCATCTCCACGGGCCGGAAGGTTGGCTGGCGGATTTCTCGCCTGGTGAGCTGGTCGCGCTCCGCCCGGAGCAGAGCTCCCCAACCTGCGCTCGAGTCGACGAACCCGCCGGGGACCCGGCCCTGGTCGCCCGGGTGCGGGCGGCCTTCGACGCCGAGCTGGCCCGGTTCGGCCTCCCGGTACCGTTGCAGCGCATCTGCCTGACACTGATCGTCGAGGACCACGAGACCTTTGCCCACCCCAGGCTCCCGCTCACCGAGCTGTGCCGGGCGGCCGGCCTCGGGGTGCGGGACAACCTGGCCGCCGATCATCCCAACCAGTGGCGGGACGCCCGGTTGGTGGGCTGGATGGGCGAGGTCATGGACGAGTTCGAGGAGCAGGACGACGTCCAGGCGCTGCTGCGCGCCTTTGATTGCGTGGAGCGGCCGGACCGGACACCGGAGAAACTTCGCCGGGTGTTGGATGACCTCGCCGACCCGGAGCGGGCACTGTTCGTCACCACCCAACTGGGGAGCTGGGTCGACCCGGATGCCGAACCCGCCCGGACCGAGTTCGCCGAGGCCCTGCTGCGTGCCGCCCGCCGGCCCGAGCAGATTGCCGTGGCAGCGTGGGTGGCAGCGGCCATGGCCGAGGCCCGCGGCGACGTGCTGGCCGGCGAAGCCTACGTCCGGCAATCGGTGTCGGCGCCGGCGCAGTGGCCGCTGGCGCTGGAATGGGCCGGTTGGTACGCCTCCGACCGGGGCAACGCTGCCGAGGCCGCCGCCTACTGGCGGCGTCTGGACCCGTTGCCCACCGAGGACCTGGCCGTCGTCGAGGGCTTCGCCCGGGCCGGCGCGCCCCAGCTGGGCCGCAACGATCCGTGCTGGTGCGGCTCGGGCCGCAAGTTCAAGGCGTGCCATCTCGGCCGGCCGCTCCTGGCTCCGCTGGCGGAGCGGGTGCCCTGGCTGTACGAGAAGGCCTGGATGTACGCGACCAGGAGCGGTGAGGCGTTCTTCCGTGACCTCCTCCGGTACGGCGAAGCGATTGCCCAGGACCCCGAGGACGCCGAGGCGGTCCGCCGAGCGGCGCAGGACCCCCTCACCATCGATGTGCTCCTGCACGAGGGGGGGTGGTGGGCCCGGTTCGTCGCCGCCCGGGGGCCGCTCCTGCCGGAGGACGAAGCCCGCCTGGCAGCCGTATGGGCCCTGTCCGGGCGGACCGTCTACAAGGTCACGGGCACCGACCCGGGGGGGCGCCTCGACCTCGAGGACGTGCGCTCCGGCCAGCGCCTGAGCGTCAGAGGCGCTGGCGACAGCGCCGGTGCCACGGCTGGCGAGATGCTGTGCGCGCGGGTGGTGCCCGACGGCGAAGGCACCGTGTTCGCGGGCCCGCCGTTCCCCGTCTCCGAAGAGCTCCTCCCCCTGGTGCTGCTGGCGTGCGAGGAGGCAGACGGCCTCCTGATCTGCCGGCTCTCCCTGGTGGGCAGGGCGGGGGGCCACACGGCCGGGGCGGGCGAGGAGGAAGCTGACTAGGCCGGAGTGAAACGTGCACGAACGACGTAGAGGAGACTCCTGCCCTCCGTAACGGTGCGCAGCCGACGCCCCTGCCAGGGCGGGAGCGCCAGATTTCTTCCCACTCGGACCCGGCTGAGACCGATTTCCGCTCCCGGTTGGATAACCTCGATCAGATGGACCGCCAGCTTCTTGACCACCTCCGGGCCTTGTCGCCCGACGATCTGCAGACCGTGCTCCGCCGCCGGCCGGAGACGCGCGCGCTCCTGCTCGGCAAGCGCCAGGACCTGGTAGCCCTTGCAGAGGTGCTCGGAAAGGCCGAGTCGATCGGCTTGGCGGTGGTGACCCTCAACAGTTTCCTCTTCCAGCTGCTCATGGCCGCGCAGTGGGTAGGGCCGCAGGCGTCGGCGTCCGCGATCCTGGAACTCGCCCCCGGGGCCGATCCCGCCGACCTGCGAGCCGGTGCCGACGAGCTGGCCCGCTGGGGGCTTGCCTTCCCGGTCGACCAGCCGACCCGCGAGGACCCCCTGGGCTGGGCGCTGAGCCTGCCGGCCGACGTCGACGCGGCCGTGGACGGGGGCGGGGAAGGGCCCAACCTGGTGCGCCGCCTCCTGGTCGGGCGCACGCCCGGGTTCCTCGCCTTGGTCGGCCAGAACCTCGGCGTGCCCAGCCGGCCGCATCCGAACCGTGAAGCGATGGTGGCGCAGCTCAGCGGGGCGCTCTCCCAACCCCACCTGGTGCAGGGGCTCCTGGCGGGCGCCCCGCCCAAGGCCCTCCACCTGTTCCACCACATCCAAGACGAGGGGGGCGCGGTGTCCCGCCACGAGCTGATGGTGACGGGCTACGTGCGGTGGTCCGACCCGCCCTGGACCGAACGACGCCAGGTGCAGACGGCGCTGGACTGGCTGGAAAGCCGGTGCCTGCTCGTGCTGGACGCCAACCGGAGCTACACCGGGTCGATGGTCATCCCCGCCGAGGTGGAGCTCGCGCTGAAGGGGGGCAAGCCGTTCCCCCCGTGGCCCTGCGCGACGCCACCGCCCCTGGCGGTCCCGGGGTTGGCCGCACCGGGCCGGGCCGGCGACCCCTCCAAGGTCCTCGCCGAGATGGAGTCGCTCCTGCAGGTCTGGGCCGAGAACCCACCGGCGGCCCTGCAGAAGGGCGGCCTCGGCATGCGCGAGCTGAAGCGGGTGTCCAGGGCGCTCGGCTTCCCCGAGCCCTACACCATCTTCCTGTATGCCCTGGCCGTGGAGGCTGGCCTGGTGGGTGAGGACGACGAGGCGCGCATCCGACCGACAGCCCAGGGCCGGGCCTGGAGCGGCCTGCCCGCTCCGGAGCGGTGGGGCATGTTGCTCCGGGCGTGGCTCGAGGCCCGGGTCTGGGACGAGCACGACGACGCCGGTCTGCGCGCCCTCGACGAAGCCGTTCCCCGGCTCTGGGCCATCTACCTGCGGGGGGCACTCGTCGAGGAACTCGCCGCGCTCAGCCCGGGCGAGGCCACCGATGCCCGTGCACTGGCCGCCCGCCTGGCGTGGCGGTACCCGGTGCTGCTGGGCGACGAGGCGAGCGCGGCCAAGGTCGCCGGACGGGCCGTGCAAGCCCTGACCTGGCTGGGGACGGCATCGGGTCCCGGCGCCGTCGCCCTGCTGGAGCCCGGCCGCTCAGCGGCCACCGATGAGGGCTGGGCGGCGGGCGACAACCCGGGCGTCGCGGCGTTCGCCCCCGAGGTCGACACCTGCACGGTGGGGGCCGACCTGACCATCATCGTGCCCGGACCGCCCGTGCAGGCCCTGCGGGAGGCGCTCGGGCGCTTCGCCGACCTCACCGCCTCGTCGCCTGCCCGGGTCTACCGCCTGACGGAGACCTCGCTCCGCCGGGCGCTGGACGGCGGGATGGGCGCCGGGGACATCCTCGGCCTACTGACCCGCCATGCCCCCCGGGGCGTTCCCCAGAACGTCGCCTACCTGATCGAGGACGTCGGCCGCCGGCACGGATCCCTCGTGGCCGGGCGCGCGGCGGTGTACCTGCGGGCGGACGATCCCGGGCTCCTCCGGGCCGCGCTCGCCGAGCGGAAGCTGGCCGCCCTGCGGCCCCGCCTGATCGCCCCGACCGTCGCCGTCCTGCACGGGACCGACCTGGCCCCGCTGCTCGCCACGCTGCGGGGTGCCGGCTACCTCCCGGTGGAGGAGGACGAGGCCGGGGCCGTGATCGGGCCGGTCCCGGTCCGGGACGCGGTGCCGCTCCTGCCCCCAGTGTCCTTCCGGCCGCTCAGCGCCCGTCAGGCAGCGGCCCTGGCCGAGGCCATCGTCACGGGCCGGCCGGCAACCCGGGCGCAGCCGGCGGCGCCCCGGGACCCGGAGGCGCCTGCGGTCCCGGCGTCCCCCAACGGGGTCTCGCTGCTGAGCGGCACCACCTACCGGAGCCGGGAGCAGCTGCGCCGCCTGTTCGACGCCGCCGTCGCCCACAACGCCACTGTCGAGATCTTCTACCGTCCCCCGAGGGGCCGAGCCTCGCTGCGGCCCATCGAACCGTTCTTTGCCGACGCGGCCGGTGTATCGGCCTGGGACCTGACGTCCCGCCGCGACCGCGACTTCGAGCTGGGGCGCATCGAGTGGGCGCGGGCCATCAACGAACCGGTCCCGGCCGGGCCCCCGAAAGGCATCTGATGGCCAATGACCCGCTGATCGTCCAGTCCGACCACACCGCCCTGCTCGAGGTGGACCACCCGGCCGCCGAGGCGTGCCGGGCCGGACTGGCGCGCTTCGCCGAGCTGGAGAAGAGCCCGGAGCACGTGCACACCTACCGCATCACGCCGCTGTCGCTGTGGAACGCCCGGGCGGCGGGCATGTCGGCCCGGGAGATGATCGACGTCCTGCAGGCGTTCTCCCGGTACCCGGTGCCCACGTCGATCCTGGTGGAGATCACCGACCAGGTGGCCCGCTACGGGCGACTACGGCTGGAAAAGGTGGGGGACGACCTGCAGCTCATCACTGCCGAACCCGCCGTGCTGGAGGAGGTGCTGCGCTCCAAGAAGGTGGCCCCGCTGGGCTTGCGCCGGCTCTCCCCCACCGCCGCCGCCCTTCCCTCCGGCGAGCGGGGGCGCCTGAAGCAGGTGCTGATCAAGATCGGCTGGCCGGTGGAGGACCTGGCGGGCTACCTGCCGGGCGCCCCGCTCCCCATCGCCCTGCGGGAGGAGACGCTGGCCGGCAAGCCCTTCGGCCTCCGGCCCTTCCAGCGGGACGCCATCGCCTCGTTCTGGGCCGCGGGCCAGGCCGAGGGCGGGAGCGGCGTGGTCGTCCTGCCGTGCGGGGCGGGCAAGACCGTGGTCGGCATGGGCGTGATGGCCAAGGCGGAGACCCACACGCTGATCCTGGTCACCAGCATCGTCGCCGCCCGCCAGTGGCGCACCGAGCTGCTCGACAAGACCTCGATCAAGCCCGAAGAGATCGGGGAGTACTCGGGCGAGTCCAAGGAGATCCGGCCGGTGACGCTGGCCACCTACCAGATCGTCACCCACCGGCGGAAGGGGGAGCACCCGCACCTGGCGCTGTTCCAGGAGCAGAACTGGGGACTCGTCGTGTACGACGAGGTCCACCTGCTCCCCGCCCCGGTATTCCGGATGACCGCTGAGATCCAGTCCAAACGCCGCCTCGGCCTCACCGCCACCCTGGTGCGGGAGGACCACCGGGAGGACGACGTGTTCTCCCTCATCGGGCCCAAGCGCTTCGACACGCCCTGGCGGGACCTCGAGGCGCAGGGCTGGATCGCCCCGGCCACCTGCACCGAGGTGCGGGTCGGGGTGCCCCAGCACCTGCGCTACGACTACGCCGTGGCCGACGGGCCCGACCGCTACCGGGTGGCCGCCACCAACCCGGTGAAGCTGCAGGCGCTGCGCAAGTTGGTCGACCTGCACGAGGCGGACCGGGTGCTGGTGATCGGCCAGTACCTGGACCAGCTGGACGACGTGGCCGCCATGCTCGGGGCGCCGCTCATCACCGGCTCGACGCCCACCGCCGCCCGGGAGAAGCTCTACGCCCAGTTCCGGGACGGCTCGGTCCGGCTGCTGGTGGTGTCCAAGGTGGCCAACTTCTCCATCGACCTGCCGGAGGCCAACGTGGCCATCCAGATCTCGGGCACCTTCGGTTCCCGGCAGGAGGAGGCGCAGCGGCTCGGCCGGGTGCTGCGCCCCAAGGCGGGCGGGGGCCAGGCGTCGTTCTACACGCTGGTGAGCCGGGAGACCCAGGACCAGGACTTCGCCCTGCACCGCCAGCTGTTCCTGGCCGAGCAGGGCTACCGGTACTCGATCATCGACGCCTCGGCGCTCGGGGTGGAGGACATCCCCGAGCCGGAGGGCTGGGTGCCGCCCGAGGACAGGGCATCGCAGACCACGGAGGCGGCGCCCGGCATGCCGCCGGTCCCGGCCCGGGAGAACCTGCCGGAGAACGTGATCCCGTTCCGCTCCGCCCGGGGCGCGCGGGGGTAGGGGCCAGGTTAGTTTCCCCCGGGAGTCGCCGCTCGGACCTGGGGCGGCTCCGCAAGCCGGATACCAAACTCTCGGGCGTAAGCATCCAGGACCGCCTGATCGCTGGGTAGAGCGGTCTCCACCTTCGTGCCATCCTCGGTGCGGATCAGGCGCGTGCCGGTCAGGGTGATCCTGCCGGTGGCGGTCGCCCGGGAGCACATCAGCACCTGGCGGAACCAGGAGTCCGGAGAGGTCGCCTGCCACCAGCAGGTCGGGACGAAGTCCTCCAACGCTCGGGGGCGCCTCTCGACCCGGTAGCGGGGCCGCCCGTCGCGCACGACGTCGAGGTCGTCCCCGGCGGCCACCACCTCGAAGGTGCCCGCCGGGTCGGCCTGCTCCCCGCGGGCGGCGCGGAGCGGCCCCCGGCTGTGGTCCCCGAACCCGACGTCCGCCAGCCACCGCTCTCCCCCGGCGCCGACCTCCAGCACCAGGTGGTCGAAGGGCGGGCCGAGGTCGCCGTCGTCGCCGAAGACCCGGGCGGACAGCAGGGCCACCTCGTAGCCGAGGGCACCGAGGAGGAACGAGAACGCACCGTTCAGCTCGTAGCAGAACCCGCCCCGGTGGCGGTCGGTCAGCTTGCCCACCAGGGCCTCCTCGGTCAGGACGATGGGCTCGCCGAGGTGGATGCTGAGGTTCTCGAAGGGCACCGCCTGCAAGTGGGCCTCGTGCAGTGCCTTCAGGGCATCGGCCGTCGGTGCAGCCGGCCGCTCGGCGCCGATGCGGGCCAGGTACCGGTCGACCGTGGCGCCGTCCATCGCTAGGGCGCGAACAGGCTCCGGGCCTGGCGGGTGTTGCGGCAGTTCGGGTAGGCGGAGCAGCCGAGGAACAGCCCGGTGGGCCCCCGCCGGCCCCGCATCTCCTGGCCGCAGGAACACCGGATCCCCAGGGTGCGGGCCGAGGTGGTGAGGTCGATCGGCTCGGCGTCCCGCTCGTAGGCGCCGCAGGCGGCGCACGCCACACGGGGCACCCCGGCGGGTCCGGGACGGAGGGCGAGCTCGCCTGGGCACGCCCGGCACCGCCCCAGTGCCCCAGCAGGCCCAGCAGTCCCCGGCGCTCCGGCAGTCGCCGGGGCCTCGGTGGGCGCCGATGGCGCCGGGCGGGATGCGGCCGGGCCGAACGCCGCACGAGGCGCGGCGGGCGTGCCGATCGCCTCCAGCAGCAGCTTCACGCCACCCGGATCGGTCATCCGCAGCGCCCACGGCTCCTGTTTGGGGAACAGCCATGCCAGGGTGGGAAGGAGCACCAGCCGGGATCCAAGCTCCTCCCGGCGCATCCCTTCCACCCGTTGCCCGAGCAGGCCGGCGGCCCAGGGCGGGAGCCCAGCGGGCCACACCACAAGATCGGTCGCCTGCGACACGTCGTGTTCGAAGACATTGGCGGTGTCCGCCGAGGGGCGCAGCAGCTGCCAGCCCCCATCCCCACCCGGGCTGGCCGCCAGCATCCCGGGATCGAGGGGGGCGGCCGAGCGGCAGAGGTTGCCGAGGATCGCCCAGACCGGCGACTGGGCGGGCCGCCGCTTCCCCCCCGCGCCGGCCCCGCCGCCGCCGTGCAGGTACGCCCCGTCCGAGAGGCACACCAGCTTCCCCCGGGCCCTCGTCACCGCGACGTTCAACAGGCGCAGGCCGTCGTCGCTGCGGAACAGCGTGCCGGGCTGCTGGGGGGCCGAGTCCACCAGGTCGAGGATGATGGCGTCCCGCTCGCCGCCCTGGAAGCGGTGGATGGTGCCGGTGTGGACGGCGCCCTGCAGATCGGCCGCCCGCACCAGCAGGCGCAGCAGGCGGGCCTGATCCCGGTAGGGCGTCACGACTCCCACCTGCTCCATCCCACCCGCCAGCAGCGCGGCCGCCACCCGGACCGCCGCCCAGGCGCTCATCGGGTTCATGCGGGAGTGGGTGCGGGTGGCGAACCCCCGGGCGCCCAGCTCGCCGGTGTCCAGCCACACCACCGGGTGACCGGCCAGCGGCGGCCGGTCCGCCAGCACCGCGGTGGATTCCGCCACCCCGGGCCCGGCCCGGAGCCGCCCGCCGTAGGCCGGCCCGTTGACGATGCCCATGATCGAGGGGTGCATCCGGTACTGGATATCGAGCACCGACAGGATGGGAGAGGCATCGACCGCTCTGGTCACCCCCTGGATGTCGAAGACGTCACGGCCCAGCCAGCGCTTCACCGGCGCCGCCCAGGAGGCCACCACCGGTGCCAGCTGGCGGAAGTCCCCGAACACCGCCAGGGACCCGCCCGGGCCCCGGCTGGCGAGGGATGCCGCGAACACCACCTGGGGCGGCATGGCCATGCTGGCCTCGTCGAGCAGCACCCGGTCGAAGCGCCGCTCGAAGATCTCCGGGGTGATCGCCGCCCGGGAGAGCGTCGCCAGCACCAGTTGGGCACTGCCCAGCAGCTGTTGCAGGGCGCGGGCGATGGACTCCCGCACCTTCCGCAGCGCCTCGGTGACCTGGGCCAGCTCACGGCCGGCCACCCGGCGCTGGGTGGCCTGCTCGCCGAAGAGCGAGTCCTGGCGGTCCATCAGCTCGCCGCCCCGGCCCTCGAGGTCCAAAAGGCGGGCCAGGAGCTCGGGACGGGTGTTGGCGAGGACGCCCCGCTCGGTGACCGGCAGCTCCTGCGCCTCGGGCAGCACCGGCTGCCCCACCCGCAGGGCGTGGGCGCCGGGCTTCGGGTCCCGGGCGGGGTCGGCCCGGATCAGGTTGCGGCACAGGGCGATGGCCGCGGCGTCCACGGCGGCGTTGGAGTGCGCCACCACCAGGACGCTCTCGCCCCGCAGGAACGCCTCGGCGGCCAGCAGCCCCAGGGTCTCGGTCTTGCCCGTCCCCGGGGGCCCCCAGACGAAGCGCAGCTCGCTGCCCAGGCAGTCGCCGACGGCGGCAAGCTGGCTGGGGTTCGCCGGGAGGTCCCCGTACCCGGCGGCCACCTCCGCCGGGTCGACCGGCGTGCCCGGGCGGGGTGGGGCCAGCCCCAGCAGGCAGGCGACGAGGCGGAGCTCGGCGGCGGTCGGCGGGCTGACGCCCTCGGGCGGCGGGGCGATGCCGCGCAGCTCGTCCAGCCGGGTCCGCAGCGCGTCGAGCAGGTACCACGGGTTGGAGCGGATGCGGGCGGAGGTGATGGCACCCCCGAGGTCGGCCGGGCTCTCCAGCCACAGCGTGGCGGCCCGCACCTCCAGCACCTCGACCACTGCGGGCTCGTCCTCGCCGACCGACAGTTCGGCCGTCGAGCCGGCGGGGAACCAGGTGTCGGCGTCAGCGTCGAAGCAGTACAGGAACCGCTCCAGGCCGGCCCGCACCCGCCGGCCGTTGCGGATGCGCACCCACGACGACTCGTTCTGGGCGTGCTTGGCCTCCTCGGCCAGCGCGGCCGCCATGTCGCCCAGCATGGCTCCGAGCGGCCCGCCGAGCGGTTCGGGTGGGGGGGCACGGTCCTGGTCGTCGAGCACCGAACAAGGGTACCTGTCCGGAATGGGGCAGACTGGTCCGGGCGGGCGGGACTGCGGACCCCCCCAACGAAGGGATCGATCACGTGAAGACACGGACACTGGGTCAGGGCCTCGAAGTGTCGGCCCTCGGGCTGGGCTGCATGGGGATGACCGGGGCGTACGGCACCCCGGACGAGGCGGAGGCGCGGGCCACGATCGCCCGGGCGCTCGACCTGGGCATCACCTTCTTCGACACCGCCGACATGTACGGCTGGGGCGCCAACGAGCGCCTCGTAGGCTCCGCGCTCGGCGGGCGGCGGGACGAGGTGGTGCTCGCCACCAAGTTCGGCTTCGTGGCGTTCCAACCCGGGGGCCAGGCCGAGGTCAGCGGGACGCCGGAGCACGTCCGGGAGGCGTGCGACGCCTCGCTGCAGCGCCTGGGCGTCGACCACATCGACCTCTACTACCAGCACCGGGTGGACCCCCGCACCCCGATCGAGGAGACCGTCGGCGCCATGGCCGAGCTGGTTGCGGCCGGCAAGGTGCGCCACCTCGGCCTGTCGGAGGCCAAGCCCGAGACCATCCGGCGGGCACACGGCGTCCACCCGATCACCGCCCTGCAGACCGAGTACTCGCTGTGGACCCGCGACCCTGAGGACGGCATCCTGCCGACCGTCCGGGACCTGGGCATCGGCTACGTCGCCTACAGCCCGCTCGGGCGGGGATTCCTGTCCGGGACCATCCACGAGCAGGCCGACCTGCAGCGCGAGGGCGACGGCCGCCTCAACCACCCCCGCTTCCAGGGCGACAACTTCACCCGGAACCTGGTGCTGGTGGACGGCATCCGGGTGATCGCCCGGGACAAGGGCGTGACCCCCGCCCAGCTCGCGCTCGCCTGGGTGCTGAGCCGGGGGGAGGACGTCGTGCCGATCCCGGGGACCAAGCACGCCCACTACGTCGAGGAGAACGCCGCCGCCGCCGAGATCGTGCTGACGCCAGAGGATCTGGACCGGCTGGAGCGGGCGGTGCCCAAGGGCTCGACGGCCGGGCAGCGCTACCCGGACATGAGCCACATCGAACGCTGAGGGCGCCGGCTCCTCAGACTCCCAAAGCCTCCAGGGCCTTCGGCACCGTGTCGCCGGGCGAGACCTTGTACCAGGCCTCGATCACCCGGCCCTCCTCGTCGATGAGGAACGACGAGCGGACGATGCCCAGGTAGGTCTTGCCGTACATCGACTTCTCGCCCCACGTGCCGTAGGCCTCGGCCACGGTGTGGTCGGCATCGGAGAGCAACGGGAAACCGAGGGTGTACTTGGTGTCGAACTTCTGCTGGTCCTTGGGCTTATCCGGGCTGATGCCGACCGCGGCGACCCCCAGGGCGCTGAGCTGCTCGAGGTGGTCCCGCACGCTGCACGACTGGGCTGTGCACCCCGACGTGTCGGCCTTGGGATAGAAGTAGACGAGCAGCTTCTGGCCGGCGTAGTCGCCCAGGCTGACCGGGGTGCTGTTCTGGTCCGCCAGCGTGAAGGTGGGTGCCTGGTCTCCGGGCTGCAGGGTAGCCATGGTTCGCAGCCTACCCCGCCTTCACGAACGGCGACCCGGCGGTCCCAGGCCCGAACACCTCCCGCACATCCATGGACTGGGCGACGGAGTGCCGGCGGCCGACGCCGAACAGGTGCTTGGTGATCACCAGCCAGATGAGGATGGCGCCGTTCAGCGCCAGCACCACAAGCTTCAGCACGCTCACCGATTTCATGAGCTCGGAGATCTCGAAGGGCAGGAAGCCGGCCGTGGCCAGGGCGGTCAGGTACTCCGCCCACCGGCGCTCCCGCCACAGGCCGATGGCCTCGGCCCCCTCGACGATGCAGTAGCCGATGGCGGTGAACGCCAGCACCAGCAGTGGGCCCCGCCGCAGCGTCAGGATCCGGTGCAGCTCCCGGGAGATGACCGGGTGGGTGCTGCCGCCGGTCTGGTTGGCCAGCGAGTTCAGGGTCTTCAGCCAGCGGGTGGCGCTGGCCCGGGCGATGGACAGGTCGGCCCGCAGCGCCAGGGCCCCCAGGGCGATGATGGCGAAGAGCAGCGAGTGCAGACCACGGTCGACGGCGATGAGGCGGGTGATGATCGCCTCCCGGAGCTGCTTGCCGCGGCGGGGCATGGGGCTCCCTTCCAGGGACTGCAGCACCCCCGGGCCGCCCTCCCCCGGCGGCGGCGGGTCCACCGAGATCCAAGCGTCGCACCGCAGGCAGCGGGCCAGGCGCCGCCCGTCGGGCAGGTCGATGCCGAGACCGGAGTCCTCCTCGGCGAGGACCGGGGCCGCGGCGGCGGGAGCCGCATGGCCCCGAAAGGCGCACACGAAGGTCTCTGGATGCCACCGGTGACCGCCCATCCGCTCCCCACGAGCGTACCCATCCACCTGACCGGCGCTCGCCGGGCCGGGGCAAGACCCGTGGGATCATGACGCCGTTTGTCGGAAGCTCTGGGGACTTTCTGCCGTCGTTTTGACGGAAAATCTTCCCCAAAACCGCTCGGCCGCGGCCCGAGTCCGGGCGCTGAGGTCGGGGACATTCGTCCCGGGCAGTGGGACACCTATGAGGGTCGGGCTGTCAAGCGGCGGTTTGCTTCGCCTTTGCCTTTCCCCTCCCGGACCAACCGAGGGCCGTCTGCGAAGCAGACCGAAGGCCCTTGACGG
>DASTWV010000044.1 GCA_035765775.1 Actinomycetota bacterium
CCGATCCGTCCACCAGGGGGAGGTGAGGCCGAGAAGCCAAACCTACCGGCACTCCCCACGGCCGCCAGTGGGCAAGTTTTCGTGGCCATCCTTGGGCAGGTGTAGTGGCCGTCACCGGGCAGAACTCAACGGCCCTTGACATCGTGAGAGGTGCGGAATAGAGCGTAGCTCTTAAGACAGAATGGTGAGGCTGTGTCTCTGGCCTACCAGTTGGCGAGATCGGCTCCCCATTTGAGGCCTTGACGGGTTGCTGCGGGACGCGCCGCTAACGAGACTGACTCTCCCCGCTTTCGCCGGGGAAATCGCTTCTTGCCTTATCCCTGCCCCCGCGCCACCAGCTCCAGCACCGAGGCCTCAGGGGGAGACAGGAACCGGACCGGGGCGAACTTGCTGGTCCCCAGCCCGGGGGTGACGAACAGCAAGGTGTCGCCGATCCAGTGGGCACCCATGGAGTACTCGTTCGGCAGGTCGGAGTTGGTCACCAGCGACCCGACGAAGGGCACCCGCACCTGGCCCCCGTGGGTGTGGCCCGCGATCGCCAGGTCGAAGCCGCCGGCGGCGATGTCCAGGTACGGAGCCGGGTCGTGTACGACGCAGAGCGCGAAGGCGGCCCCCGGGTTGCGGTGTAGCAGCCGGCGGTCGTCCCGGTGCAGGAAGGGGTCGTCCATCCCCGTGATCTGCCAGGGCACACCGTCCACCACCGGGTAGACCGTGCGGTTCGTCAGGCTCTGGTAGCCCTGCTCCTCCAGCATCCGCAGGAAGTCGGCGGTCCGGTTCGTCTTCGTCGGCTTCTTGCGCCGTTTGGTGAAGTAGCGGGTGGGGCTCTTGGGCCTCGGGGCGTAGTAGTCCGACGAGCCGAGCACGTAGTAGCAGCCCAACCGGCCCTTCAGCCCGCCCAGCAGGCGGGCGCAGCGCTCGACCGCCGCCGGCTCGCCCAGCAGGTCGCCGGTGGCGAAGACCAGGTCGAAGGGTTCCTGGGACAAGGCGGCGAGGAAGGCGGCCAGCCGGAGGTTGGTCTCCCGGAGGTGGGTGTCGGAGACCTGGAGCACCCGCAACGGCCCGGCCCCCGGGGGCAGCACCGGGAGCCGATGGATGCGCAGGTGGTAGCGGTGGGCCTCGCCCACGCTGTAGACGACACCTGCCGTCCCGAGGGCGGCGCCCGCCGCCAGGACCCGGGAAAGCTTCACCCGTGTACCCGGATGCGCTTCATCCGACGACGACGAGGTTCGGCCCCTCGGCCGGAACCTCCGCCAGGACGTCCGGGAGGGCGTCGAGGGTGGCCGCCCGGACGGTGGCCGGGATGCCGAACGCCGGCCCCAGGCCGCCGAGGTCCGGGGTGGGCGCCCGGGCGGCGAGGACGTGGTGCGCCTCGCTGCCGGCCGATGTGCCCGCCCAGTCATCGGCCAGCGCCACAACGGTGACCCGGGCGCCTGCCTGGGCGAGGGCCACCAGGTCGTAGCACCGCCGGACGAGGCCCCGGGCATCCAGGATGGCCACCGCCCGCTTCCGGCTCCCGGTCGCCACCCCGAGCGAGGCGGCGATGCACCAGCCCGCACCCGAGTCCGGGGGCGCGGCGTGGAAGGTGCCCCGCTCGGGCACCCCGAACAGGGGGACGGCGAAGCGGGCCACCGGACCATCCCACACCGTCGGCACCTCGGGCGGGATCGCCGCCCGGAGAGCGTCCAGCAGGGCCGTGGGAGCAGCCGCCGCCAGCCGGGCCCGCGCTGCGTCCCTCGTAGCCCCCACCGACACCTCCTGCGCAGCGAGGTCGCGGGGGGCGCCGTCAGCGGCGTGGACCCGGAGCCGGTCGGCCAGGGCACGGAGCACATGGCCGGCGTCGCCCGTGATGCCCAGCCGGACCGGGTAGCGGGTGCCCGGCACCGAGGGATCGGTGTCGACATGGAAGAGCTGCATGGGCATCGGGAGCTGCCCGTTGCGGGTGGAGCGGGGGGAGAACGAGGTCCCGACCGCCAGCCCGGCGTCCGCCCCTCCGGTGAGGCGGGCGACCTCCGAGGCCCCCGCCAGGGACCCGACGAGGAGGGGGTGGCCGTCGCCCAGCACCCCGCGCCCGGCGGTGCTGGTGACGATGGGCGCGGCCAGCAGCTCGGCGACCTCGGCGACCGCCTCGCCGGCCTGAGCCGCCCCGCCCCCCAGCCAGATCACGGGGCGGGCGGACAGGGAGAGCAGGTGGGCGGCCTCGTCGATGGCGGCCTCGTCGAGCGCCGTGCGATCCGCTCCGGCCGGGGCGGCGGGGTCGGGCGCACCGCCCGGTTCGACCCCGGCGGCCAGCACCCGCGGGGCGATCGACACCAACACCGGGCCGGTCGCCCGCACGGCGGTCGCCAGGGCAGCGTCGAGGGCAGCGAGGTCCTCCACGCGGAGGAGACCGGGGTCGGCCCCGGTGGCCCGGGGGGCGGTGGCGATCGCCAGCACCGGGGCGCCGCTGGAGGATTTCTGGAGGAAGCCCATCGTGGTGGTGGGCGCCCCGAGCACCACCCCCAGCGGGTTCCCCGAGCGCCGGTGCGCCGCGGCGGCCACCACCGCGCCTGCCTCGGTCAGGAGGCTGAGGGTGGTGATCCCGGCCTCCTCGGCGGCGGCCCACAGATCGGGGTCGGCCCCGTCGGCATCCGGGCAGCCGAACGCGACCGCCCCGCCCGCCTCCCGGATCCGGCGGAAAAGCGAAAGCCCCGCCTTCACACGCTCGGAGGCGGCGGGGTGAACTCGAGGATGACGCCGTCCTCGAACCAGCGCCGGAGCGTCTCCTCGCCAGCGGGGCCATGGGCGCGGGCCGGGTACCGCTCTTCCAGGATCAGACGGGCGACCTCGCCGAACTCCACCCGGTTCTCGGGGCCGATCACCCGCACCGTGGCAGGGAAATCAACCAGCCGGGCGTCCCGCCCCTTCCAGCGCAGCGCCACCTGGGCGGTGCGCATGTCCCGGGCGTTGGCGATCTTGTTTTGGTCGGCGGAGAGCACGAAGATGTGGCCCGGCCGGTAGACGAACTGGCGGGTGGGGATCGTGACCCCGTCCTCCGGCGTGATCCAGATCGTCTCGGAGGCCTCCAGGCCCTCCACCAGCCCGCGCAGCGGCGGGGCGGAGGCTGCCGCCTCCTCGTCCGGCCCCCAGAAGATGGACGGGTCGGGCTGGTAGCCGAGCTGGCTCCAGGAGGCGTCGATCGCCCGCAGCACGTACCAGGTGGTGTAGTTGAAGAACTCGTCCACTGCTTCGAGCGGGTCGTCGAAGTCCTCCATGCGGATGAGTTCCTCGTGGGCGATGCGCCCGGCGTCGATGAGGCCGCGCCGGTGGGTGTGGGCAATGTCCACCGCGGTCTCGGCGCTCAGCTTGTCCTCCGGGCGCGGGCCGCCCGATCCCCGGGCCTTGTGCGGGTCCTTGCGGAAGGCGAGCACCCAGGACGGCTGGTGGATGGAGACGTAGGCCTCGGACCAGTACTCCCCGCTGTTGACGGCGGCGGTGAGGAACATCGTGGACTTGGGGAAGGTCAGCTTGAAGCCGGTCCAGTGCGCCTTGAACGCCCGGACGATGTGGCGCTCCAGCCCGATGTGCAGCGTCCCCAGCTCGCCCGGCCCCTTGCTGACCCGGTAATCGGCGAGGCGGCCGGCGAGGCGGAAGCGCACCTCCTCAGCTGGGCCGCTCAGGGCACGCTTCGGGGGCGGCTGCGCGGCAGGCGGCGCCGGCGGTGCGGGCCTCGGGCTCGGGGTTGCCGACACCGGTGCCGGCGTCACGGCCGGGGCGATGACGGGGATGGGCACAGCCACCGGTGCGGGCGCGGGCGGCGGATCGGGGACGGGGGGGACCACCCGGGGTGGCTCGGGCCTCGGGGCCGGCCGGCGGAGCGCCTCAGGGGCGTGGCCGCGGGGCAGCGACGCCAGGCGGTCCTCCTCGGCACCCCAGCCGATGGTCCCGTCCGGGGTGTAGCCCAGCTGCGCCCACGTGGCGTCGATGGCCCGCAGCACGTACCAGGTGGTGTAGTTGAAGAACTCGTCCACCGCCTCGAGCGGGTCGTCGAAGTCCTCCATGCGGATGAGCTCCTCATGGGCCACGTGCCCGGAGGCGACCAGCCCGTGGCGGTAGGCCAGGGCGGTGTCCACCGCCGCCTCGGCGCTCAGCTTGTCCTCGGGGCGCGGGCCCCCGGACCCCCGGGCCTTGTGCGGGTCCTTGCGGAAAGCGAACACCCAGGAGGGCTGGTGGATCGAGATGTAGGCCTCCGACCAGTACTCGCCGGTGGTGAGTGAGGTGGAGAGGAAGAGCGTCGATTGCGGGAAGGCGACCTTGAAGCCGGTCCAGTGCGCCTTGAAGGTGCGCACCAGGCCCCGCTTCAGGCCGATGGCGAGGGTCCCGATCTCGCCGCCGCCCTTGCGGACCTCGTAATCGGACAGGCGGTGCGCCACCCGGTAGCGGATCTCGTCGGGGGCGACCTTCAGGGTGCGGGCCACGCCGGCGCTGCCTCCTCGCTCGGTGGCGGGCCCCGGTGGGCCGGCCGCAGGCACCGATTATACGGACTGGCCCTCCCGGCTCCCCCCACCCCCGGAGAGCCGGGAGGCAGTCCGATCTGTCAGGCGCGGGCAGGCTCCGGGACGGTGACCTCGGCGCCGTCCAGCTGGAGGAGCAAGTTCGGGCTCCCCTCGGCGCCCGCCTGGGCCAGAGCGGGACCCAGTTGGCCGGAGATGAAGGCCTCGCAGCTCTGCTTCGAATCCCAGATCGACACGATGGCCATGCCCACCGGGGTCGCGCCGGCCGCGACCGCGATCAGGCCCGGCCGGCTCGCATCGCCGAGGATGCCCTCGACCTGGTGATACACGTCCATCGACCCGCCCGCCACATCGACGACCTCTACGTACGCCATGGTGCCGCCTCCCTTCGTCCCGCTCCCCGGTTGGGAGCACAGGCGGATGGTCCCTCGCCGGGCACCTGCCCGACATCGGGGGGACTACTCAAGCCGGTACTCATTTGACCGCCCGGCTGACCACCCAGGCGGCGATCTGCGCCCGGGAGCTGAACCCGAGCTTGGTCATGATGTGCGCCACGTGGTTCTCCGCCGTGCGCTCGGAGAGCACCAGGGCCTCGGCGATCTGGCGGTTCGACATGCCCTGCGCCACGAGGCCGGCGACCTCTGCCTCACGGTGGGAGAGGGCGGGCCCGGGGCTCCCGGAGGCGCCGCCGATGCCACGCAGCAAGCGCCGGGAGCGATCTGCCCACGGGGCCATGCCCAAGGAGTCGGCCTCCTCTCGCGCCTGGGCCAGGAGGGCGCCGGCCCGACCGAGATCGCCCGGTCCGGAGCGGCCGAGGAGGGCGCTCGCCAGCTGGACGGCTGATTCAACCCGGAACCCAAGGGCGCCCGACGCGGTCGCGCCATCGAATGCCGCCTGCAGGTGGTCGATGGCGGCGTCGTGCTGACCAAGGAACCCGGCGGCCACCCCGAGGTACAGCGCCATAGGACCGAAGGACGCGGCAGCCCCGACCACCGGTGCGGCATGTGCGCTGCGGTGGACGAGGGCCCGCTCGTACGCCGCCTGCACGACCGACGCGTGGCCGAGGGCAACCGCGGTCGCGATCCCGTGGGCGAGGCCGACCACCTGCAGCATCGGTGGGAACGTCCATTCTTCCGGCGGACCCGCCCGGGCAAAGCGCTGTGCTGCAGCCTCAGTGTCGCCCCGTTCGAGGAGGATCCAGCTGCCGGCGACCAGGAAGAAGGTGGCGAAGGGCCGAGGAGCATAGTCCGGAACATCGGGGACCTGGGGGCCCTCGGCCGGGTCGCCGGTGTGGTGGCCGATGATGACGAGGAGAGCCATGTTGGCCTCGACCCCCGGCTGGTGAAGGTCGCCGGTCAGCTCCTCCCGGGCTCGGCGGGCGAGGTCATTCGCCTCGGCGAGCCGACCGGTTGCCTGGGCGAGAGCGGCCCGGAGGCGCAGGAGATGCCACCGGCCGATGGGCAGTTTGATCCGGTCCACGCACATGGCCAACTCCGGGAGCACCGACCCGGTGGCCGGAAAATCTCCCAGAGCAAAGGAGGCCTCGGCGGCCCACACGAGCCCCCACATCAGGATCGGGAGGCTGTGGCCCGCCCGGCCGACCTCGCACATCCGCGCCGCCACGGCAACCTGCTCGACGAGGCCCTCCGACGAACTGCACACCAGATGCCGTGCACCCAGGGCGCCCACCAGGGCCTGCCGCTCCCCGCACTCCTCCGCCAACGCGAGGGCCTGGCGGCTCCAGCGCTCCAGGTCGGCGCGGTCCTCCCCGGCGTACACCCCACCATGCGCCCGCTGCGCCAGGAGCCGCGCCCGCAGGGCGGTCGCCCCCTCAGGGAGGGCGGCAAGTGCCCGGGCCGCCCAGTCGCCGAGCTGGCGGTTGAGGGTGGGCTCACCCACGTCGGTGATCACCAGCGCGGTCTCGGCCGCCAGCTCGGGGCGGTGTAGGGCCCAGGCCACATCGGTCAGCTCCCGGCACACCTCGAGGCAGGAGGCGAAGTCCGCCGCCTGAAAGAGCGACCGGGCATGCGCCAACAGAAGTCCGGCGAGCTCCTCTTCGGGTACCGCGCCCCGGGCGAGCTCCACTGCGCGTGCGTACTGGGGTGCGGCGGCCTCGAACGCGAGGGCGCGCATCGCGGCATCGGCGGCCCGGCGCGACCAGGCAGCGGCGGTGGCCCGCTCGTCACCCACCGCCACCGCCGCCCACAGGCGGGCGACCTCCGGAAGGAGCGGCTCCAGCCGGCCTTGGTAGCTCGCTTCGAGGCTCCTCGCCGCCCGCCGTTGGAGGGAGAGCCGGTCTGCTGGTGCAAGCCCGGCAACCACCGCCTCCCGGATGAGGGCGTGGCTGAAGCGCACCGAGTCCGGGTCCGACCCGGCATGCAGCAGGCCGGCCCGGACACACTCCGCCGCCCGGTCCAGAGCCCCGGCGAGGGGGACGTCGAGCATCCGGGCGATGACCGGGAGTCCGACCTCCCCTCGGAGCACGGCGGCTGCCTGCAGCACGCGCCGGACATCGGGGGCCAGCCGCCGGAGGCGCTGATCGACCGTCGCCCGGACCCCGGGGGGCACGGCACCCTCGCCCGTGCCATCGCTTTCCAGCAGCGTCCGGCCCAGCTCCCGCACGAGGAAGGGGTTGCCCCCCGTCAGGGCGTGCACCCGCGCCGCCAGGCCATCGGCAACCTCGTCGCCGGCCAGGTCGGCCAGGCAGTCCCGCACGCCAGCCGGGTCGAGCCCGGCTAGGCGCAGGGACACGGTCGCCCCTTCCCGCACCAGGTCCGCAAGCATGGGGCTCAGCCGGTCGGGCTCGGCGGCGAGGTCCCGGGCGGTGGCCACCATGAGGAGCGGGACGGAGGCGGCGTAGCGGGTCAGGTGGAGCAGCAGGAGCAGGCTCGGGGTGTCTGCCCAGTGGGCGTCGTCCAGGAACAGGACCAGGCCACCGCCTGCCGCAGCCTCGATGTACGCCCGGGCGGCTTCGAACAGGGCGAAGCGTTCCTGGACATCGTCGTCCGCGGCCGGCGCGAGCTCGTCAAGGCCCGGTCCCGGCAGGATCCGGGAGAGGGCGGGGGGCGTGTTGATGGGCACACCGGCTGCCGCCTCCGAACGCAGCAACTGGCGCCAGGGCCAGTAGGCGGGGGCGCCGCCGCCATCGACGCACCGGCCCCAGGCGGTGCGGATCCCGCGGGCGAGGGCTATGCCGGCCAGCTCCTCGGCGAGGCGGGTCTTGCCGACCCCCGGCTCCCCGAAAACGAGCACCAGCTTGGGCCCGCCCGTCAGGGCGGCATCAAGGTGCTCGAGGAGCCGGGCAATCTCAGGGGCGCGGCCAACAAGCCGGGGCCGGCCGGGCACCGCTGTTCCCTCCACTCGCTTCCTCCCCCTGCGACGATACTGCGGGGCGGGGGCCGGGATTAGGTGGGGGCCGGGATTAGGTGGGGGCCGGGGTTAGGCTGCGCCCGTGCCCGCGCTCATCCCCGCCGCCACCCGCATCCACGCCGAGGGCGACCCGCCGAAGACCATCGAGGAGTACGTCGGGCGGGTCAACAGCGCCGAGCGCCGGCTGAGCATCGCCCACATGCAGAGCCCGGCAGGATGGGCCGAGCCCGGGCAGACACCCGAGTTCGACGAATACACCGTGGTGCTGCGCGGGGCGCTGCTGGTCGAGCACGAGGGCGGCGCCCTGCGGGTGGAGGCGGGCCAGGCGATCCACTGCGCCCCGGGCGAGTGGGTGCGCTACTCGACGCCGGAGCCGGGCGGGGCCGACTACGTGTCGATCTGCCTGCCGGCCTTCTCGCCCGACACCGCCCACCGGGACGGGTAGCTCAGGGGGCCGCGAGGTGCTCCGGCTCGGCGAAGAGGGCGTCGGTCACCTCGGCCAGCGCGTGGAGGTTGGCCACCTCCTGGGTGTACGTCGGGACCCGCACCCAGCGCCGGGGCGGCACCTCGGCCTCCAGCCGGCGCAGGCTGTGCTCCTCCCGGTGCCGGACCCGCTCCAGCTCGCCGGCGATCTGGGTCAGCCGGTCGGCCAGGGGCGACCCGATGGGCTCACCGAGCGCCTCAGGGAAGCGGGGCTGCAAGCGGTTCACGACCAGGCCCCCGAATGCCAGACCGTGCGAGCTCATCGCCCCCACCAGGAACAGCGCCTCCTCGACTGCCTGGTCGGTGGGCGCCACCACCACCACGAATCGGGTGACGTTGCGCCGCAGTAGCTCGTAGACCGCCTGGGCGCGCTCCTTGAAGCCGTCGTACATGCCCTCGAAGTTGGCGAAGAAGTCGGCGGTGTCGGCCAGCGCCTCGGCCCCGATCACCTTCTGGACCACCCGCAGGAAGGTGACGGCGGCCAGGTTCATCGCCCGGAAGACCCCCCGGCCCCCGCCCATCGCGGGCACGAGGAACCATTTCAGCAGCTTGCCCTCCAGGAATGAGGTCATGCGCTTGGGCGCCTCGAGGAAATCCAGGGCGTTGCGGGTGGGCGGGGTGTCCACCACGATCAGGTCGTAGCGCCCGCCCCAGTACAGCTCGTAGAGCTTCTCCATGGCCATGTACTCGTGCGTCCCGTTGAGGGCGCCGGAGATGGCCTGGTAGAAGCGGTTGTCGATGATGCTCTTCGCCTTCTCGGGCGAACGGGCGTAGCGGTGCACCAGGTCGTCGAAGGTGGTCTTGGTGTCCAGCATCATGGCGTCGAGCGGGGCGGGGGGCAGGCCGGCCTCCTCGAACTTCTCGGGCGCCACCCGGCGGGGCTGGTTGGAGAGCTCCTCCAGGCCGAGGGCATCGGCCAGGCGCTTGGCGGGGTCGATGGTGACCACGCACGTGGTGCGCCCGCGCAGGGCCCCCTCCAGGGCGATGGCGGCCGACACGGTGGTCTTGCCCACCCCGCCCGGGCCGGCGCAGATCACGATCTGGCCGTCGAGGGCCGACTCGAGGCTCACTTCGGGCGTGGAGGCGGCGGAACCGGGGCGTCGGGCCGAGCCTCGGTGTCCATCTGCTCCTCGATGACATCGGCCAGGTGGTCCAGCTCCTTGTGCCCGAAGCCGTCTCCGAACAGGAAGGGGAGATCGACCACCGCGGTGCCTGGCCCGAGCCCGTCGATCAGCTCCTGGCGGTGCGCCTGTTGCAGCCGGCGCCGGGCGCCGTAGAACTCGGCGGTGGCGAACAGCGCCTGCGCCCGGGCGGGGTCGAGGGCGGGCGCACCCCTCGTGCGCCGCACGATGCCCCGGGGGGTCTTGAGCCGGTTGAAGGCCGCCTCTACCGCTGGGTCCTCGCCGACCGGCGGGTACAGCATGTTGACGTAGACGGTGTCCACCGGCATGTGCACCTGGCGCTCCATGAGCCCGGCGGTCTCCAGGGTCTCCTTGACCGGCGTCTCCTCGGCCAGGCTCACCAGCTGGACCGCCACCTGCGCCGGGTTCCGCAGCCAGTCCAGCACCCGCTTGGCGTGGTTCGCCAGCGTGCCGACGGGCACCGCCTCCAGGAACCCTTCGGGCGAGCGGAGCATCGACACCGCGTGGCCGGCGGCGGGGGTGTCCAGGACGGCGAAATCGAACTCGTTGCGCCGGGCGACCATGTACCAGACCTTGCCCAGCATCAGGATGTCGCGCAGCCCCGGGGCGGCGTGGGTCACGTAGTAGACCAGCTGCGAGGCCACCAGCGGCCGGGCGATGCGCTTGGCGTGGAACTGGATCTCGAAGTACTCCCGGAGGGCCTCCTCCGGCGAGATGTGCATGGCGAAGAGCCCGGGGCGCAGCTCCCGGGGCTCGCTGCTCAGCGGGCCGGCGCCGAGCAGGTTGGAGAGGGCGCTCTTGCCCTCCACCTCGGCGACCAGCACACGCAGATCGTGGCGAGCCGCCATGATGCCGAGCGCTGCGGAGAGGCTGGTTTTCCCGACCCCTCCTTTCCCGGAGATAATGAGGAGTCGCCGATCGAGGATCGCGCCGAAAGACACGCGCTCATGATAGACCTCCACTCTTTTCGGGCTTTTCCTGCTGTGCACGCGGGCCGCATCCGGGCCGGCCTGCTGGCGTTCGCCCTGGCGCTGGTCGGGGTGCTCGCGCTGCTCGGCCCTCCCGCCCGGGCAGCGGGCAGGCAGGCACCGGCGGGCGGAGGCGCCATCGACTACTTCGAGCTCAGCGGCGTCATCGACCCCGTGTCCGCCCAGGCCTTCATCTCCGAGATCGGCGCCGCTGAGCAGACACGCTCCGCCCTCCTGGTGGTCCGCCTCGACACCCCCGGGGGCCTGAAGTCGTCGATCACGTCGGTGGTCAACGCCATGGTGTCGTCGACGGTCCCGATCGCGGTGTGGATCGCCCCGCAGGGCGCCCAGGCGGCGGGGGCCGGGGAACTGATCGCGGCGGCGGCACCGATCCTGTCGATGGCGGCCGGGACCACCATCGGCCCCCTGACCCCGGTGAACCTGGACAGCCGGGCCGCGCCGGCGGCCGCCGCCCAGGCCGAACTCGCCACCGTGGCCGCCCACAGCGGCCGCCCCGCCGCCGTGCTGCAGGGCGGGACCGCCGTGGTCAACGACACCACCGCCACCCAGTCCGGCCTGGTGTCGTTCCAGGCGGGCGAGCTCGGCACCGTGCTGCAGAACCTCCAGACCCGGTCGGTGACCTTCGGCGGGCAGACGGTGTCGCTGACCGTCACCGGCGAGCTGCGTTTCCACAAGATGAGCGTCTGGGCCCGGGTGGTCCACGCCGCCGACCGGCCGGCCGTCGCCTACATGCTGGTGCTGCTGGGGTTCTTCGGGCTGGTGTTCGAGCTCTACTTCCCCGGCATCGGCGCCGCCGGCCTCATGGGCGGGGGGGCGCTGGCCCTCGGGCTGTACGGGTTCAGCATCCTGCCCGCCTCCTGGCTGGCCATCGCCCTGCTGCTGGGGGGGCTGGCGCTCTACGTCCCCGACCTGCATACCGGCGGCCTCGGGATCTACACCGGAGCCGGGCTGCTGCTGGAGGTGCTGGGCAGCGTGCTGGTCTTACGCCACGTACCGGGGTCGCTCCAGCTTCCGTGGTGGGCCACGCTCATGGGCGTCGTCGGGAGCCTGCTGTTCTTCATCTCGATCATGACCGCCGCCATCCGGGCCCGGTTCTCCCGCCCACCAGCGGGGGCCGAGGGCCTGCTGGGCGGGGTGGGCATCGCCCGTACCGACCTGGTCCCCGACGGCGAGGTGACCGCCAGCGGGTCGCTCTGGCGGGCCCGCACGCTGGGAGCGGCCATCGCCGAGGGGTCACAGGTGCGGGTGAAGTCGGTGTCGGGCCTGATGCTGCTGGTGGAGCCGCTGGAGTTGGAGGCCTCGGTGATGCCCGACGGGGCGGATGGGGCGGCCGATGGGGCGGATGGGGCCGATGGGGCGGATGGGGCGGAGGCGACCGATGGGGCGGATGGGGCCGGACCGCCGTCGGCGCCGGCCACGCCGCCCGCACCTTGAGATTGTCTGTGAGTGTTTAGGGGTGCTATACGGGCCTCAGCACTCACAGACTGTGCGAAGGGCCACGACGAGGCACGGCTACGAGGCCGGCCCGGCGGCCTTCGGCCCCAGGATCCGCACGTCGCCCTGGCGGACGGTCCAGCCGGTACGGTCGAGGTACTCCAGCAGCGGCACCACCCACTTCCGGCTCGCCCCCACCAGGTCCCGGAACTGGGCCACCGTGAACGGCCCCGAGGCGGCCACCTGCTCCAGCACCAGCCCCCGGATGCGCTCCAGCGAGGCCGGCAGGTAGACCAGCTCGGGGCTCACCGCCACCAGCTGCCCGGCGCGCACCAGGCCTCGGATGAGCGCAGCGTCGAATCGGCCGCCCAGATCGGTCAGGGGCGGCGGGGCGGCACCTGCCTCGGCCAGGAAAGCCAGTAGCTCATCGGTCTCGCTGCCTCCGAGGGCGGGCACGAAATCGGCCGTCCGCAGCCGCTCGGCGTCCACCACCACGCCCCCCCGGCGGGCCAGCTCGTCCACGAGGTCGTCGAACCCCCTGGCCGGCACCGGGGAGGGCAGCTCGATGACCCGCCGGGCCGCCGCCCGGGGCATGCCCGCCTCCTTGGGGTTGGCCGCCTGGTAGGAGCGCAGAGCGTCGGCCAGCCGCGCCCCGGCGGCCGCCAATGCCTCCTCCGAGAAGACCACCGTGGCCAGCCACACGCCCCCGGCCGCCTCGGCCCCCGCCCGGTCCAGGCCGGTGCGCAGGGCGACGTCCCGCACCGCCAGCACGCCCTCCTCGGCCAGCACCTGGGTGAAGTAGGCCGCCCGGTCGCCCGCCGCCCGGCGGCGCCGGGCCTGGGCCGCCAGCGCCTCCCGGCTGGCCCGGGGCGGGTGGGGCTCCAGCACGGTGCCGCCGCCCAGGGTCTCGCTGCGTCCCGAGTCCCGCAGGACGACGTGGTCGGACCAGTCCACCACCGCCGGTTCGGAGAAGGTGAGCAGCGCCAGCCCGGTGCCGCCGGGCTCGGGTGCCTCCTCCAGGAAGCGCAGCGTGGCGGGGAGCTCCGAGGAGCCCAGGTAGACCTTGAACGCCCCCCGCTCGCTGGCCTCGTGGCCGAGGTGCTCCAGGAAGCGGATCGCCGCCAGGCACCGCCGGGTGGTGCGCCACAGGCCGGGTCGGCTGACCGCGTCGCCCCGCTGCACCGACTCGGGCTCGACGCCCACCAGGTTCAGGGCGGTGCGGTTGCCCGGGCCGATCTCGGCCAGCTTGCGGTGGTGGGACTGGATCCCCCGCACCCGGGCCCGCAGGCCGCCGGGGAGGAGCTCCACCTCGGCGTCCTGGCGCACGG
Source organism: Actinomycetota bacterium (assembly GCA_035765775.1). Lineage (NCBI taxonomy): Bacteria > Bacillati > Actinomycetota > Actinomycetota bacterium. The sequence continues at coordinate 13,236 of DASTWV010000044.1, forward strand.
AGCCTCCGGTCAGGGTCCCGGTGACCACGGTCCCGGACCCCTTCATCGAGAACACCCGGTCCACCCACAGCCGCGGCCGGTCGCGGTCCTCGGCGGGCGGGGTGGCGGCCAGCACCCGGTCAAGCTCGGCCTTGAGGGCGTCCAGGTTGCGCCCGGTCACCGCGGAGACCGCCAGGATGGGGGCACCGGCGAGCGTGGTGGCGTCGATCCGGCGCCGGATGTCGGCCATGACGTCGTCCAGGACGTCGGCCTCCACCAGGTCCGCCTTGGTCACGGCCACCACAGCCCCCCGGACACCGAGCAGGTCGAGGATGTCCAGGTGCTCCTGGGACTGCGGCTTCCAGCCCTCGTTGGCGGCGACGACGAACAGCGTGACAGTGATCGCACCGACGCCGGCCAGCATGTTCTTGATGAAGCGCTCGTGGCCCGGGACATCCACGATGCCCACCTCCCGCCCCGACGGCAGTGTCACCCAGGCGAATCCGAGGTCGATGGTGAGACCCCGGCGCTTCTCCTCCTCCAGCCGATCGGGGTCGATCCCGGTGAGGGCCTGGACGAGCGTGCTCTTGCCGTGGTCGACGTGCCCGGCGGTGGCGACGACGTGCACCGGCGGGCGGTTTAGGCCAGGACCCGGTTGAGGGCGGCACTGACCACGGCGTCCTGTTCCGGCGCCACCGTCCGCAGGTCGAGCACCAGGCGGTCCTCCTCCACCCGGGCGATCACCGGTGGGTCGCCCGCCACCAGCGCGGCCCGCAGCTCGCCAGCCCCCCGCCGCCCGGAGGTGACCTCCAGCAGCACGGTGGGGATGCGGCAACCCGGGGCAGACCCGCCTCCGGTGGTGGAGAAGCCGTCCACCAGACTGGCTCCGGCCAACCCGGCCACCGAGGAACGGACCGCCTCGGCCCGGGCCCGGATCGCTGCCGGCTCCTGGAGGGCCATCGCCCACAGCGGGATGTCACACTCCCGGCCCTGCAGGTAGGCCAGCAGCGTGGCTTCGAGGGCTGCCAGCGTGGTCTTGTCCACCCGGTAGGTGCGTAGCAGGGGCGACTTCTCCATCGCCGCCACCAGTGCCGCCCGGCCGACGATGATGCCCGCCTGGGGGCCGCCCAGCAGCTTGTCGCCCGAGAAGGTCACGACGTCGGCGCCGTCGGCCAGCGCCTCCTCCACGCACGGCTCGGCCGCCAGCCAGCCCGGCGTGCGCCCGGCGATGCGCCGGTGGAGGAGACCGCTGCCGATGTCGTGGATGAGCGGGACGCCGGCACCGTGGGCGATGTCCGCCAGCTCGGCGCCGGGCACCGACTTCACGAAACCCACCACCTCGTAATTGGACGGGTGGACCTTCAGGATCGCCCCGGTGGCCTCCCCCAGGGCGCCCCGGTAGTCCTTCGGGTGCGTGCGGTTCGTGGTGCCCACCTCACGGAGCACGGCCCCGGACTGGGTAAGGATCTCGGGGATGCGGAACTCGCCGCCGATCTCGATCAGCTCACCCCGGGAGATGATGACCTCTCTCCCCCGGGCCACGGCGGCCAGCACGAGGAGGACGGCGGCGGCATTGTTGTTGACCACCAGGGCGGCCTCGGCGCCGGTCAGTGCGGTGATGAGGGCGCGGGCGTGGTCGTAACGGCTCCCCCGCCGCCCGGCGGCGAGGTCGAACTCCAGGTTCGAGTACCCCATCGCCACCTCCTCGATGGCGGCCAGCATCCCCGCCCCCATCGGCGCCCGGCCGAGGTTGGTGTGCAGGAGGACCCCGGTGGCGTTCACGACCGGCACCAGGCGCCGGCGGCGGCCGGCGGCGAGGCGGCCGTTGACCGCCGCCACCAGCGCCTCCAGCGACGGGGCGGGCGCCCCGTCCCGGACCGCCGCCCGGGCCTCAGCGATCGCCGCCCGGGCAGCCTCGGCACGGAGCGGGTGAGGCTCGCTGTCTGCCGGGCCGAGCGCTTCGATCAGGCGGTCGACCTGCGGCAGCGCCCGAGCACGGGAGGAGAAGTCGGGTGTTTCCACAGGGGGCTATCCTAAGCGGGCTGCAGAATCACTCCGCCATGCACATCCGCCACTCGCCCCGCGACGTCGCCCTCGCCCTCGTCCTCGCCCTCATCGGGGTGCCGGCGATCCTCCTCGCCGCCGCCCTCGCCGCGTTCCTCCTGTTCCCGCCGCCGGTCAGCCTGCCGCAGCCGCAGGCCGCCACTCTGGCCCAGACCAGTCACATCTACGCCGGCGACGGGTCCCTCCTGGCCTCGCTGCACGCCCAGTACAACCGGGAGCCGGTGTCGCTCAACCAGATGGCGCTGACCATGCAGCAGGCGACGATCGCGTCCGAGGACTCCCGCTTCTTCCAGAACTCCGGCATCGACGTCCGGGGCATCTTCCGGGCCCTCCTCGCCGACCTGCGGGCCCGGTCCGCCGTCCAGGGAGCCTCGACCATCGCCGAGCAGTACGTGAAGCAGGCCTACACCGGCAGCCAGCGGTCGCTGTTCCGCAAGTTCCGCCAGGCCCTCCTGGCCGCCCAGCTGGAGCGCACCTACTCCAAAGACACCATCCTGGAGAGCTACCTCAACACGGTGTACTTCGGCGACGGGGCGTACGGGGTCGAGGCAGCGGCGCAGACCTACTTCGGGGTGCACGCCTCGCAGCTCACCCTGTCGCAGGCCGCCCTGTTGGTGGGCGTGATCCCGTCGCCGGGTAACTACTCGCCGGTCAACCGCCCGGCGGCAGCTGAGGCCCGGCGCAAGCTGGTGCTGGACCGGATGGTGACCTCGGGCTACATCACCGCCGTCCAGGCAGCACAGGCCAAGGCAGCCCCCCCGGCCCTGGTGTCCGACACCAACGTGCAGGTGGTGCGCTTCCCGTGGTTCGTCGACGCCGTGCAGACCTACCTGATCTCCAAATATGGCAAGGACAAGGTGTTCTCCGGCGGTCTCGACGTGTACACGTCGCTGGACCCGGCCCAGGAGACCGCCGCCCAAAACGTCCTATCCACCACGCTCCCGGCGCAGTCCGACCCGGACTACGCCCTGGTGTCGGTCGACCCGGGTACCGGGTACGTGACGTCGCTGATCGGGGGCCGGAACTACGTTCCCGCCGGGTTCAACATCGCCATCAACGGCCGCCGCCAGCCGGGTTCGTCCTTCAAGCCGTTCACGCTCATCGCCGCCCTGCAGCAAGGGATCAGCCCCCACGCCACCTACAGGGGACCGTCCAGCATCTGCCTGGCTGGCTGGAAGCCGGACTGCCATGTCTCGAACTTCAACAACGAGGCCTTTGGGAGCATCTCGCTCACCGACGCCACGGTGGACTCGGTGAACACGGTGTACGCCCAGCTGGTGCTCCAGGTGGGGCCGGGCAAGGTGGTGTCGGTGGCCAATGCGATGGGGATCCCGGGGCCGTCGTGGCTGCCGGCCCGGGCGGCGTGCACCAAGACGGCGTCCAACCCGTGCGGCACGTTGCTGACCCCGCTGCCGTCGATCACCCTGGGGGCCGAGGAGGTCACCCCGCTCGAGATGGCGTCCGCCTACGCCACGCTGGCCGCGGGCGGGACCTACCGGGCGCCGAAGCTGGTGACCAAGGTCACCGACGCCTCCGGGGCGGTGCTGGAGGCCGGCCCGTCGGCACCCGTGCAGGCGATCAGCCCGGACATCGCCTACACCGCCACCACCATCCTCCAGCAGGTCATCCAGCGCGGGACCGGCACCGCGGCGGCCATCGGCCGGCCGGCAGCGGGCAAGACCGGCACGGCGTCCGACTACAAGAACGCCTGGTTCGTGGGCTACACCCCCAATGACGCCGCAGCCATCTGGATGGGCTACGAGCAGTCCAACCAGCCGATGGTGAACGTGCACGGGGTGGGCCAGGTCACCGGCGGCACCCTGCCGGCGAAGATGTGGTCGGCCTACATGAGCCAGGTCCTGGCCGGGTCCCCGTCCCTGCCCTTCAGCCCGCCACCGGCCACGAACACCGGGCCGACGTTCCGGCTCCCGGCACCGCCGGAACCTGCGCCAGTGCCGTCGCCGACGCCCACCCAGACCGTTGCGGTGACTCCCACCGCGTCCCCGACGCCACCGCCGTCGCCCAGCGCACCGCCGGGTCCGAGTCCCTCGCCATCGCCGCGGCCCTCGCCCTCCCCGTCCCCGTCGCCCGTCGAGATCCCTTCGCCCACACCCACACCGTCCCCGAGCCCGTCGCCGTCGCCCACGTCACACCGGGATGGCTGACGGGCCGGGCCTCAGGCTGGGATGAAATGCGGGATGAAATGCGGGATCAGGTCCGCGGGCAGATCACCACTTGGATGCACGCCAACCGCACCGGGATCGCCGGGGCGGGCGTGAGCGCGGGCGTCACCGGCGCCGCAGGCGAGGGAGATGGCGAGGGGGATGCACTCTTGGCGGTGCTGGTCGGACCCGGCTGCGAGGACGGCGGCGGCGAGGGCAGCGGGACGGCCACGACCCCGACCACTTTGCCCTCCTGATCCACCAGGGGCCCGCCGGTCGCGGGCATCCCGACGGCGGCGTTCGTGGACACCAGAGCCGAGTTGGCGGTGGTCACCTGGCCGGAGGCGGCGGTGGCCCCGTAGGGCCCACCCGAGGCGGCGATTGCCCAGACCGTGAGCCCCGCCGTCGGAACGACGTTGGAGAACTGCAGGCTCGGCACCTTGCCCACGCTCACGACGATGAGCGCCAGGTTGCGGGTGGTATCCCAGCTGTAGACGTTGCCGGTGTGGTCGGCCCCCGCGATGTGCACCGTGGCCACGGGCGACGGTGGCGGCCCGGTGGGCGGCGCCCCGCTCGACGTGGGGGTGCCGGTCACGCCCAGGGGAAGGCCCTGGGCGGAGGCGACGGTCCCCGCCACCAGCTGGAAGCTTGTCAGCACCCAGGACTGGGCATCGGTGGAATTCAGTACGAACCCCGATCCCGAGGTCCGGTTGCCGAACATATCGCTGCCCTGCAC